>JABGQJ010000787.1 GCA_018648945.1 Victivallales bacterium | reverse complement strand
TTCCATCCGGACTGGTATCGCGAGTATGTCTTCCCCTGGTATCGCCGCTTCGTGGAGACCGCGCACAACGCGGAACAGAAAGTACTCTTCGTCAGCGACGGCAACTATCTCGATGCGCTGGACGACCTGCTCGACGTCGGCATGGACGGCTTCATGATCGAGCCATCATCGGTGGATCCGGCCGAGGTCATGGCCCGGGCCGGCCCCGGCAAGTTCTACCGGACATCCGTGGACAACCGCGTCATGGACTTCGGCACGCCGGACGACGTGGCAGCGCAGCTCAACAAGCTGCATGCGCTGCACCAGCACTACCCGGCCATGTGGATCGGCCGGGGCGGCAGCGTGCCGTCGGACCATCCCAATGCGGTTGCCTTCTCGGACTTCAGCACGAAGGTCTTCGGCGACGGTCCGGAGGCGAGTCCCTGAGCAACATGCGGAAGACAACCACGTCGCCCTGAGCTCGTGCTCCCGGCGGCCATCTCACTCCCCCACTCCACACTATCCCTCATCAATCCACCCATCGAGCACTCGCTCGTCTGCCGTGCTATGGTTCGGCATCAACAGGTCCTGCCCAGGAGTGCCACGATGCGTCGCCTACTGCTTGCCCTCTCGCTGTCCCTCGGTTGCCTCCACGCCCAAGAGAACTGGCAGTCCATGCCAGGCATCCAGCAGACTCCCGCCAGTTGGCGTGCGCATGGCGTCTCCCTCGCTGCCGAGGGCGAACAGCTGGTCATTGCTCACGGGACCAATGCCAACGGCTTCGCCCTGCCCAGAGCCGCCCGGTTCCGGCGCGAGCTCTCCGTGGAAGCAGTTGTCACCATGCGGAAGCGTCTTCTCGGCAAGAGCGGCTGGAACTTCGCGGGCGTCACCCTCTTCCAGGATGGGGCCAACTTCTGGATGCTCGGCCTCGTCGAGGGACCCGAGGCCAAGCACAGCATCGACTTCATCGAATGCCACGCGGGAACCTGGCAAGCGCAGAGCGCGGCGGGGAAGGCCCTCAAGGGCGAAGGCAGCGCCTCCTATGGCTGGCAGGCGGGCACGGCCTATCACCTTCGACTTGCGTTCCACGGCGGCAAGGTCCACGCGACTGTGTCCGATGCCTCGGCCAAGAAGCAACTCACCCATGCGACGTATGACCTGGCCAAAGGACCAGCCGTCCGGGCAGGCATGCCAGGGCTCATCATCCGTGGCAGCGAGGCCGCCTTTGCGAACCTACAAGCCCAGTCTCCTACCCAAGCAGCAAACACGCCACCGGGGGTCAAAATCATGGATGGCAAACTCGGACGCGTCGCCTTCTTCGATGAGCCGCTCAAAGGCACCGACCTCCAGGCCAACCAACGCCTGACCAGTGCCCTGCAATCTTCCGGCTTCGGCGTCACCCGGCTCTCCGCCGGCCAAATCACCCAGCCCGGCCTTCTGTCCACGAGCCATTTCCATATCCTGGTCGTCCCCAACTGCGCCAGCCTCCCCGTCGCTGCTGGCGATGCGGTCCTGCAGTTTGCCCGGGAAGGGGGACATCTGATCTTCATCGGCGGCCCCTTCCTCGACAATCCCACCTGGCAGGTTGGGGGCGAATGGCTCGACAGTGCCGGACTAGCCAAGCTCAAGCAGGCCCTCACAACTGCTCACCACCCGTTCGGCATCACTCCCGACCTCGATCTCTCAGGCTGGCGACGCAACTGTAAGAATCCGGAGACGAAGGCCAGTCTCCGTGTCCCCAAGGAAGGCCCCGGCGGCACCACCTGCATACGTCTGGACTTCGCTCAGTTCGAAGGGTGGGATGGGTTCCTCTCCCGCGATCTGCCCAGACTCTTCGGCGAGGGACACGACCTTCTCACCTTCGTGGGCAAGGGCGATGCCCGCACCTCACAACTGGCCATCGAAATCCAGGAGAAGGACGGCTCCCGCTGGATCGCCACTGCCGAACTGACGACCGACTGGCAGCGCCTCGGACTGGCCATCCAGGACTTCCACTACTGGCCTGACAGCCCCACCAAGAAGACACGCGGCCAGGCTACCGACCATCTCATTCCCAGCCAAGCTGCCCGCATCAACCTCGGCCTCGCCTCCACCCACACCCCCGCTGTCGGCGGTGGCGCCCATACCATCTGGGTCGCCGATCTCGGCTCCGCCAAGAACCCGGTCGATGGGGAAGTCGGTGGCAGCCCCCAGTTGAGCGGCACCATCCCCACCATCTTCCCCCGCTACAAGGTCCATCCCCTCGCAGGACCGGTGAAAGCCAGGAGAACGCTCCTCCTTCAGCCCCCCCTCGACAGTCTGAGGAAGCTCCCTCCCCAACGGCAGGTGACTTGCGGCATCCCCCGCACCCTCGGCACCGGCTTCGACCGCGACCACAAGTGGCGCTTCGTGCCCCTGGCCGTAGCCAGCCAGACTGCTGACAGCCCCACCTCCGGCATCTGCGAGTGGCTGGTCCTCAACCAAGACATCCCGCTGGATGGCGTTGCCATCGCCGCCTTCGGCTACAACGACCCAGAGACGTGGCGAAGCCCTGCGTTCCTGAACCGGGTCAGCGCCACCGCCAAGCTCCTCCGTCAAGGCGCCATGCTGGAGGAGGCAGGGACGGAGCACTTCGCCTACTGGCCAGGCGAGAAGGTGCGCTTAGGCGTCCGCCTGCGGTCCTTCGCCCAGACCGCCTCCAAAGGCGATGTCAAGATCGTCGTCCGCGACGGCGCACGCACCGTGTGGCAGGCACAGTCCAGTCCCTCACTGCCCCCCGGACACAGCGAACTGGAATTCGTCTGGGAGCCCCCGCCGAAGCCCGCTGTCTACACCTTCGAAGTCACCTTCGGCGGAGCGGCGGACAGTCCGGTCTCGGACAGCATCAAGCACGAATTCGCCGTCCTTGATCCCGCCCCGGCTCCCAAGAGCGAGTTCGTCACCGTCCACGACGGCGACTTCTGGCTGAAGGGCGAGAAATGGTATCCCGTCGGCATCAACTACTGGCCCCTTTATGTCGCCGGCATGGACCGGGGCGACTACTGGGCCGGCTGGATGCGTGACCGCTACTATGAGCCCACGCTTGTCGAGCAGGACTTGGTGCAGATGGCCGACATGGGCATCAACATGGTGAGCATCCAGAGTCCATCGGTCGAGAACTGCCGCAACCTGCTCGACTTTGCCCGCCGCTGCGCCAAGCACGGCATCTGGATCAACCTCTACAACGGTCTCGCCTCCCCCCTCGCCTTCAACGACGCGGGGCTCAAGGAGTTCCTCGAAACCAGCCGCATCCCCGGCAATCCCGTCATCTTCGCCTACGACACCATCTGGGAGCCAGGCAACTACGTCTTCAAGGACGATGGGACACGGGGTCGTTGGGACGGCGAATGGCGGGCCTGGCTCGTCGAGCGCTACGGCTCCGTCGAGAACGCCGAGAAGGACTGGAGCTACAAGGCCCGCCGCAACGACCAGGGGCAGGTCATCTCTCCGCCCAACAAGCACTTCCGAGAAGACGGCGAATGGCGCGGCATGATGGCCGCCTACCGGCGCTTCATGGACGATCTCACCAGTCGCCTCTGGGGCAAGGCCCACCGGCGCTTGCGCGAGCTCGATCCCAACCACCTGATCAGTTACCGTCAAG
>JABGQJ010000786.1 GCA_018648945.1 Victivallales bacterium | reverse complement strand
ATCCCAGGGCTCGGGGATGGGAATCGGCTGCTTTGGGCGGACCGTGATCGTGGGGCGCTTTCCCGTGGCTCGGTAGACCAGCTTCCCGCAGTACTCCCGGAACAGCCGCTGCTCTTGCGTCCGGTACAGATTGGCCTCCGCGTCCTCCGTCTCGACGGTCCACGTACTACAGTCGGCAAAGTGGGCGATGGGCGGATGTGCCTCGGCTCGGCCGGCCATCTCGTAGGGGGGCTTCCCAGACGGGCCGGGCTTGGGGTCGGTATTGCTGCCGGGGTGGGGCATGGCCAGACTCCTCGGGATGCTGACAGTCAGTGCTGCCAAGATCAGAAACGACAGGGGGCTGCCACGATTCATGGAACTCTCCAGCTACGTTCTGTGCCAATCCCACGAACGTACCGCAATGCCCTCACCGATGCAACGCTCGCGCCTGGCAAGGCGCGGCGCATACCCCTATCTTCTCCCCTGCTCACCAACTGCCCAGGACTCGCCCCATGCCTTCCCAGCCGCTTTCCCTCGCCTTGGCCCAAATGGCCTCCACGCCGGACTGGCAAACCAACCGATCCACCGTGCAGACCGTGCTCGCCGAACATACGCAGCCGGAGGATCTGGCCGTGTTCCCGGAGTGTGTGCTGTGCCTGGGCCGAGGCCGGACCGTCCGCGAAACGGCGCGGACCGTCGCAGAGACGGTGGCCGAACTGGGCGGCATCTGCAAAGAGACACAGCGGGCGACCGTGTTTGGGGGGGTGCCGGTGCGCGAGAAAGATGGCGTACGCAACAGCTCGCTCATGTTCTCGTCAACCGGCGAGCTGTTGGCCCGCTACGACAAAATACATCTCTTCCGGCTCGACCCCGATGGTCCCGGTGGCATCGACGAATCTCGGGTCTACGCGGCGGGCACGGAGCCGGTCGTGGTCAATCACAACGGCTGGCGGATCGGCCTCAGCATCTGCTATGATCTCCGCTTTCCCGAACTGTTCCGAGCCTGGGGGCCAGTGGATCTGTCCCTCTGCACCGCCGCCTTTACCGCCGGGACGGGCCTGGCCCATTGGGAGGTCCTCCTGCGAGCCCGGGCCATCGAGAACCAGTGCTACGTTGCCGCTGTCGGGCAATGCGGCATGAACGCCGAGACCAGCATCGAGCACTTCGGCCACAGCCTGCTGGCCGACCCTTGGGGCCAGGTCCGCGCCCAGGCGGGGGAAGGGGAGGGCGTTTTGCGTGTATCCCTCGATCCTGACCGCCTGCACGATGTCCGCACCCGTCTCCCCGTTCTCCAGCACCGGGTGTTGTAGGGGATTGGAGTGGTGGAATGATGGAATGGTGGAATGCGGGGAATGCGGGGAATGCGGGGAAGGGACAAGAGACGGACTCCCTGACTGATCCGACCGATCCGACCAATCCGACCGATTCCCCTCCCTTCCCGCTCCCCCTCCCGCTCCCTCCCCAATCCCCCACGATTCCCCCATTCCATCATTCCACCATTCCCTCCCCCTCCCCCCTTGCGCTCCCGCTTTCCCGTGGTTCAGTACGCCGAGCCCCGAATTCACCCTCAGAACTCGCCGGAGACTCCCGACCATGATGCAGCAACTTGCCTGGCACTTCGACTTCCACAGTCACGAACAGATCCGCATCGGGCACGATCCGGATGTGGAGGGCATGGCCACCGAGCTCGCGGCCGCCGGCGTGGAGGAGATCATCACCTTCGCCAAGTGCCACACCGGCTTCGCCTACTACCCCTCCAAGTGCGGCAACCCCCATCCGCTGATGAAAGGCGATTGTCTCGGCGACGTGGTCACCGCCTGCAAGGCCAAGGGCGTGGACGTCCTCGCCTATATCAGCTTCGGCATCGATGGCGAAGCCGGGCGGCGGCATCCGGAATACGCCCAGGTGCGAGACCGCGCCCACGGTCCCCACATCAGCAAGGACCACTTCGTCTCCACCTGCCCCTTCACCCCCTACATCGACGAGCTGATGCTGCCCATGATCCAGGAGGTCATCGACGGCTACGACGTGGATGGGTTCTTCTTCGACACCATGGGGGCCATGGGCGTCTGCCACTGCGACTACTGCGAAGCGGAGTACAAGGGCCGCTACGGCAAGGACATCCCTGTCGACGCCAATGCTCCCGATTGGGGCCAATACGGTGCGTTCCGCCGCGAACGGGCATGGCGCGTGGTCGAGCAAGTGGGCAAGTTCATCACCGATCAGAAGCCGGACTTCAAGGTGGGCTTCAACTGGGTCGGCACCGTGCGCTTCCCCGAGAAGATGCCCGAGGGCGTGACCTGCGTCACCTGCGACTACTCCACCACCGGCCCGCAGTCGCTGCAGGCCTCCTTCCATGCCTCCTACAGCAAGACCGCCGACCGGCCCGCCGATGTGATGTTTACTGACATCAATCGTGGCTGGGGCGACTGGGCACCCCGCCCGCTGCCCGGCCTGGAACAGACCGGCGTGCCCATCTGGGCCCATGGTTGCCGCCCCTATCTGGGCGACCGGCTGCACCCCACCAACCGGCTGGACCCGATGAGCGTCCGAGCCATTCGCTTCATGGGCGATGTGCAGACTCGCGTCGCCGCTGAATACCCGGCAGATTCCGCCCAGCAGATCTCCGAGATCACCATGCTGATCGGCCCCGAGGGCATCTATGGCAGCGACCAGCGCCGGTTCGCCTCGGACCACTCGGGCGTGGTGCCCATCGAAGGCCTGCACCATCTGCTGCTCGACGCTGGCCATTGCTGCGCCATCGTGGCCGAGGATTTCCTGGCCAGCCGATTGGACGAGACCAAGCTCTTCATCCTCAGCGGCAACGAAGCCATCGCCGCTGGCAGTGATGCCCAACTGCAGGAATGGGTCGCAGCAGGCGGCACCCTCCTGGTGATTGGCGGCGTCCCCATGGTCGATGGCAAACCCATGGACTGGTTGGGGGTAACCCGCGAGACCGCGCCCTGGCAGGACCACATCTACCTGCCCCTGTTCGCGGCGGACGACGAGAAGTCCCCGGTCCTGGTGCATGGCAATTTCCACAAGATCGCCACCACCGATGCCGAGGTCGTTCTCGAAGCGATTCAGCCCTACGATTGCTCCCACGGCATGCGCTTCGGCCATGCCACCGGTCCCATGTCCTTCGAGACCAGCGGCGTCCCTGCCTTGACCTGTCGCCCCCTCTGCAAGGGCAAGGTCTACTACCTTGAAGCACCCGTCGGCGGCGACTACTTCCAGTTGGCCAACTACTGGGCGGCCGATTGGTTCCGCACTCTTCTTGAGACGCTTCTTCCTCAGCCCCTGGCGCGCGTTGTCTCCGAAGCCGGCACGGTTGAGGTCGTCCCCCACGCCGACCAAGACAGCGTCTGGGCTTTCCTCATCAACCATGGCGGCGAGCAGCAGAGCTTCACCGGTCGTGCCGCTCGCACCTTTGCCCAGGTCCCCGGCTTCCCCGTGACCCTCGAAGTCGCTGTGCCCGCTGGCAAGACCCCGGCGCGCGTGACCGTTGCCGGCCAGCCGGTCGAGTTCACCGTGGCCGACGGCGTCGTCCACATCCCCCAAGTCTGCGACAGCATCTGGCGCGTCGTCCGCGTGGACTGGAACTGACGTCCCGCCTGTGTTCCCTCGCCCC
>JABGQJ010000785.1 GCA_018648945.1 Victivallales bacterium | reverse complement strand
CTGTCCCTTCCCGACGACGGCTGGTCGCCGTCGGGTCTCTCTGTTCGTGGGCGACTCGCTCTGGGTTGCCATCGGCAATCTGGAGGAGCAGCCGCAGACCGTCCGGGTGGCCACCCTCGATGGCAAGGCGGAGACCCCGGCCACGCTTCCCGCCGGCAGACTGACCGTCCTGCGCTACTGGGACATGGGCGAGCTGCCGGAAGTGGTGGCATTCAGGGACGAATAGCGGCAGCAGCCCTACAGCACGACCGGCAGCCCGACGCTCGGACCAGCCTTCTCTCCCAGAGCCGGGGACTTGCTGTGCCAGAAATCCGGGATGAAACCTGAAAATCAGAAGATGTACTGTCGCCCTGCCTGTGTTGAGACTTCTGTTGTGCCTACGGCGCGAGTGGCCGTGCGGGGTGGCGCTCGATTCTCACTACTGCCACATCCTCCGGACCCAGCAGGAACTGCAGGGATAGTCCTGGCTCTCGCCACGACAGTGTCTGCCCCTGCAGCATGCGGGTCGCCTGCCAAGCCCTTGACACGCCAGCGCGCTTGTCGAGAGCAACCGTCACATGCCTGTTCTCGGCACCCGGGTTGAACACCGTCAAGTAGATCGCCTCGCCTTCGCCGAAACGCTCGATCCAGCAGTCGCTCGGCTCGACGGTCGCATACGTGAGAGGATGCCAACCAGCATTGCCCACCTCGGCCGTGAGAGCGGCATAGCGGGCGAAGACCGGCCGGTGGCGTTCGACGGCGGCCGGATCCGTCCAATACCAGCCGCCGCGGGGCGATGCCTGGTTGGATGCCGACACCCCGAAGAACAGGCACCGGCGCATGTAACGAGCTTGTTCCTGCGGATCAAGGTCGGAGTATTGCAGCAGACAGAAGGGCTTCTGGGCGCACATGAAGCGGACAAAGGCGAACTGCTCGTCGTTCCACGGCGCCCACGTCTTGCCGTGCTTCCAGTGGACTTCCGACCCCATGGCGTCGGCATAGGGTGCCGCGAAGCAGGTTGAGGGTGAGCAATTGGCGAAGACCATCTTCCCGAGCGGTCGCATCCGCTGCGCTGTCTGGCGGGCGAAGGTGACGTGCGAGTAGAGCTGGTGCAGCGCCGGCGCACGACCGCAATCGAAGGTCAACGGTTCGTCGGCATAGGGCCAGTGCTCACGCCGGTAATTCAGGTCGCCCTCGTAGCACTCGAGGGTGTCCAGATAGACCCCATCGAGTTCACACGGCAGCAGTTCGGCGGTTTCGAAATCACCGTTGTGCAGCAGATCCCGCCCGTTGGCATCGGTCAGGTGGACGGCATCGATCCAGAGCGTGGTTGGGTCGGGCGTCCATGTGGGCGACGTCAGACTAACCTGCACACTCAACGGCGTGCCTTCCACGGCCAGCGTTGCCGAGAACGTCTGCCAGTTCGTGGTCAGCTTGGGCAGGGCGACTCGGTGCTCCACCCGCTTGCCGTTCCTCAGGACACAGGTGACGACCCAGAAGCACGCCGTTCCCTTCTCGGGCACGTCGATGGCCCGGGCCGCGCAACTGAAACGGAGCTCCCTCGGTGGCGCGCCGGTGTACGGCTGCACTTGCGACAGCCCGCGCAAGTACTGCTCGAAGTAGGATTTTCCCTGCACGGGTAGGAGCCGGACCGAACGCGTACCCGAGAAGGCCGACTCGTCATCTACCTCCAGAAAGGGATGCGAGGAGGTACGCGCGAATGTCCACCCGGGGAGATCCCATTGCTTGCGGACGCGGGAGACTTCGCGGATGGTCTCCATGTCCCAGGCACCGGAGCTGTAGGCTGCCCCCGGTGGCGGGGGTAGGCGGGCATTGGGGTTCACGATCATCATGTTCTCATTGCGTCCTCCCGGCTTGCGGAAAAGGTAGCCATCCGGCACCCCCCATTTGTCGGTGATGTAGCTCCCGAGGAACGCAGGATAGCGTTGCCGCACGTCATAGGGCAAGGGTTGCCCCGACCAGGTGGCTATCTTCCGCGCTACCTTGAGCGCGGCCCCGGGGAGCGGGTCACCTTGCACTTCCGGCATGGGCACATGCGGCGGGAAGTACTGGTGCAGGATCCAGGGCTCCGCGTAGCGCAGCGAGTACAGTCCCTTCTTTTCGTTTGCACCCATCATGCAGACCGCCTCGATGAAGCGGAAACCGAAATCGTCGCTGTCCCCCGTCACGGCCTCCGGTGAAATGAAGGCCAACCAGGTGCCGTGCTGCGTACCGCGCCTGCGAAATCCCTCCGGGTAGAGGCCGTGGTATCGGTCCATGGCGGCCCGGAAGCCATCCCGGGCATCGTAGGTGAAAAGCACGGCACTTACGGCGGCTCTGTTGGCCCAGCGCCCCGCAGCAGGGCTCAGGCCCACATCGAAGCGTATGCGCAATTCCCGGCTCCCCGCATCGTATTCAGTCTGGAAGACGCGCGGCTCAAACACGCTTGTCCCGAGCGCCAGTCCGGCCCCGGTCGCGGTTTGCACGGCGGCGAACGGGTAGCGGTTCTGGTGTCCGTCCCTGCCGGCACCGTACCGGAACCCGTGGCGATAGAGCTCTCCGTCTGCGATCTGCCGTGCCCGCCGCGCGTGGTCGTGCCACAATCCCCCGCGAGCGTCCAGTGGGAAGGCAAGGTAGAGGCTGACCGCGCGATCCCTTGGGGCGGTACTCTCCAGCTCGCAGCGGATCTCGACACGATCCGGCTGGGGGTGGTAGGTAACCCATGCTCGGAGGTCCTCTTCGGGCAGGTTGATCTGCTGACGAAGGCACCAGTCCAGGTGCTCCAGGGGCGCTTGGACGACGGGGCGACGGAACTCGGCCTGCCGCAGCGTCACATCTCGGTACCAAGCTGTTCCTTCGCTGAGCATGGACAGATTGACATCGACGGTGGCGATGGGGCGATCGGGGCAGATTACACGGCGGTTGAGCTGCGGTCCGTGGTCATACTGCCCAAAATGGGCGGAAAGCTCCGGCATGGCCTTGCCGTCGGTATAATGGGCCACTGCATTCAGGGCCAGATGGCGGTTCCACCAACCCAGTGCCTCCTGGGGCAGCTTGGCTTGGCACCATCCGGAGAGGATCAGTGGCTTGGGCACGTCCTGGTCAAGTTGCACGCTGCGCCGTGGCCGGGCTGTGTCCATGCCCTGCACGCGCAGCCAGTGCCCCTCGAAGCCGTTCGCGTCTGTCACAGCTGCGGCATCCGGCATCCCCCATGCGGCCGGGGAGGAGGCCCCAAGGAGATCAGGGGCGCCCTCGGTTTCCACCACTTCCTCAATTCGCAGCAGGGGCACGGCTTCCGGCTTGGCGATGCTTGTGCCGATTGCCAGCCCGACGACACGCCCTGTGGCCGACTCCAGAGTCACGGCCAGGCCATCGTCCGTGTGCAGAACCACCTGACCGCCCTGATGGCGGAGGTTGCTCTCGCCAGGCCTGTCGACGACCTGGCCGTGCATGGCAGGGCACATGCCCCAGATGCAGGCGACCAGCAAGACCGAGAGAACCCTCCGTCGTCGCGACACCGACTGCTTGATGGATATCCGGCCAGGCAGCGCGAGGAGGAGGGCGTGGCGGAATGACCCGATGGCGACTGCCTCAATGGGTTCTGTTCGAGATGTGAGGGTCCGCATGCGACATG
>JABGQJ010000784.1 GCA_018648945.1 Victivallales bacterium | reverse complement strand
CACATGCCGATCCGGATCATCTTGTAGCGATCCGTTCTCGACGCGCCAATCGGTACGGGGAACTTCTGCCATTTCTCGGTCGGCTTGCCGTAGGTGACCGAGTCGTACTTCCCCTTTTCGTTGGCGTCCTGATAGGCGAACATGACCAGGGGCGAGGTGACCAGAGCCGATCCGTTCCTCTGCCGGAACTTCAGTTCCAGGGAGATGGCGACGGCACCGACCAAACTCTCCTTGGGCAGGTCCAGGACGTATTCGGGGAAGACCCAGTAGTCCCTGCGGGGCTTCCCGGGTTTGCCCGCCTCGGGATCGAATGCGGTAGAGACCCGCACCGCTTTCTCCGCTTGGTCAAAACTGAAGCTGGAGGCGCCGGAGCTGTTGTGGCGCCAGCGCTTCACGTCCATGAAATCGAAGGTCTCGGTTCGCAGGCCGTTGTAGTTCAGGAATGGCACGCTTACGCCCGAATGGGGGTGTTTGGGATCGGTCAGCTTGATGTCGTAGCGGGCCACTGGACAGGCGGACTTGTCCAGTTTCCAGGTTAGCTGGGCTTCGCTCCGGGGCTTGAGAAGCAGCTTGGCAGGCGACGGGCCTTCGGCGATCCTCATTCCCTCTGGCAGCGCCAATTGGGGGGCGACGGAGACCGTCTCCGGGCTGAAGTTGAACACGTTGACCCGGAAGATATTGGACTCGTCCTGGTAGTATTTTCGGTTTCTCTTCGGGTAGCGCCAGTTGTCAAACTGGTAGACAATCGGCGAACTCACCCGCTTGACCGGTTGGTACGCCCGTGCCTGGTTCAGCAGGCCCATGGCCTTGGTTGCCGTGCTCAAGGCAGCGGTGGTCTCTGCCTCGGGGGCCAACGTCACGTAGGCGAGGCCGCCGACCACGCTGATGCCGCCTTCGGCTGTTGCGGCCAGATCGCGGCCATCGATGGCACGTGCCGACTGCCAGGGCATGTCGGCTAACTCGACCGTGCAGGCGTCCTCGACGCCGGTGTAGACGACCGCTGTCAGGGCCTTCTGCCCCTTGTCCCCGAACACTCGCAGAATCCTGACGCCCGCCGGCCTTCTGCGCCAGTCGCCGAGATACTGCTTCCCCGCCAGTTCCCGGATGCTGTGCATGTAGGCGGTGAGCGACCGCAAGGGCGTGAAATGGTAGTCCATCATGCCGAAGTTCTTGTTCCGCTCCTGGAAGAAGGGGAGGGTGAAGGCGAAGTGTTTGGCCATGCCGCCGGCCTTTGCCTCGATTGCCCGCATGGTGGTCCACATGGCGCTGGTCATGTCCTCCTTGGGCTGCGGATGCAACTTGCCGAGGGGGCCACCATAGGCCTTGGTCACCTGTTCCGGGGACAGGCCCCGACCCCATGCCTTGCCGCTTTCGGTGAGCCAGAGGGGCATGCCTCCCTTGGGGTGCCCGGCCATCACCCGCCGGTAGGAGCCGATCATGTCGATCATGCGTTCCGGATCGCTGTAGGAATGGCAAGAAAAGACATCGACGAAGTCCAGCAACCCGTTGTCTATGCTCGACTGGACGGACGCACCCGCGCCCCGGCAGAAAGGCGCGCTCACCAGCGGCAGCTTGCGGTCGGCCATCGCGTACCCCGCGACCTTGATGGTCGGCAGGTAGGCTTCCCCGGGGATGTCGTAGATGTCATACTCGTTCAGAATGTGGAAAGCCAGAAGTCCGTCCTGGCGCCGTTCCAGTAGTGTGGCGATGGACTCGTCAAGCCCGAGCAGCCGTCGCGGCGGCGGTCGCTTGCCGATCTTCTTGCCTCCGTCGTAGTACCAGTTCGGGAAGTCGGCAAAACAGAAGATCGACTGGAACCCGGCTGCGCCTGCCATGGTGTAGAACGCATCGCGGTTGGTCTTGATCGTTCCCCGGACCGGTTCCAGGGCCGGGTAGTTGCACCACTCGCGGTTGCTGCGGATCCCGCCCCGCAGCATCAGCTCGACCAGTTGCTGCCGGTGTTTCGGGCGGGAGGAGATCAGTCCCTCGATCGCGTAGTAGGGATCCACTTCGCCCGCGAACGGCGGCAACGAGGCCACGCCGAACACCAGCCCAAGCTCGGGGAAGCGGACCTCGTAGTAGCCGGTCGGGAAGGTCTCCGTCACTGCCAGGGCCTCGTTCTTGACCGTCGTCTTGCCAGTCTGGCCCGTCGCTTCGCCGCTGTAGTCGGTGACCTCGTAAGCCAGTTCCTTGCCTTCCGCCAGCGCAGTTGCCTTGAAGGTGAGGGTCCGGGATTCGCCTGGATTGGTGAAGAAGCAGCGGATGTCCTCCCCCGTCGTCAGGGGCACCACCTTCTCGGGTGCCCGAAACGGGATCTCCTTGCCAGCGCGGTCGCGGAGCGTCAAACCCTTCACCAGGCAGGTGATTGCGGACGCGTGGGTCCCCAGCACAATCTGCAGGGTCTCGGCCCGCGCCATCCGGAACCCGGGACGGTCGAAGGCGACCTCTACCTTGCCGAACTCGCCAGGGGAGGGCGGTGTGAACGGGAACTGTCCGGAGATGCCGTCCTGGTCGGCGAAGTGGATCCTGCCGTGGAACACCTTCACGTCCTTTGGCAGTAGCTTCATCTCGAAGCTGAGCGAAGCGACCCCGAACATGCCGTCCCGGGCCGAGATCAGCGGCCAGATGCGATTCTCCCCTTCCCCGGCGAAGGTGGCCGAGAAGCGGATCGCTTTTTCTTTCTCGTCCTGGGCAACCGTCAGCGCCCCGGTGCTCAGCGGATGCCAGGAGGACGCCCGGTTCATGACGGCCGATTCTGCCCGCGTTCTGCCCGCGCCCAGGAGAACGAGAAGGGTCGCCAAGCGGAATCCGTTGATCATCTGCTTTCCTTGTCGGGGGGCGATGCCATATCGCCGGCTATGGGCGGGGTTCCTTGGCGCGGTCGAGGCCGCCGCGCACCCGGACCCAGGAGCCGAGAACCCAGATGAAGGTATCCGTGCGCCCCTCGGATGCTCCCGGCCATGGCCCCCCTACCCAGACCGCCGTGCGGCAGGTCATCCAGAAGAGGCCGGACGATTTCAGTCGCCAGGTGATCTTCATGCCCTTTCGCAATCCGCTGGGCCTCTGCCCAGTTGCCAGGATTTCGAGCAGCTGTGTCTTCGCCCTCTCGGTGCAGTCCGGGCTTGCCAGCATCTCGGCGTAATGACCGCGCTCCGGCTCGAGAATGCTCTCGGTGAGAATCTCCCCTTCGGGAAGCTCTGCCACATCATAGTATATCTGGTCGACATGGTTGCGAATCTCGCGCAGGAACGTGGCCTTCTGGCCCGCTGACATTTTGGCGAGAGACTCCTCACCAAGCCAGGCATAGGGGGCGTGCAGCAGCAACTGCGCGCGGTGCAGGCTGCGAATGCCCGCCTTTGGCATGCTGTTCTCGTGGAGAAGGGCGTAGGTCACGATTTGGGCGATCAGCAGCAGGCCAAGCGGGATCGAGACGATCAGGAGTTTCTTGCGTTTGGCGGTCATAGTCGGTCCGTTCACCAGTCTGCCATTCGACCCCAGTCGCCTCCTAGCACCGCTGAACCTACCCAGTCCGCTGCCCCCCCGCAAGTCGTCTGGGAATGCCGAGTTGGAGGAGATATGGACGGGATGGACTTGCCTGCGTCGCATGGACGACATGGA
>JABGQJ010000783.1 GCA_018648945.1 Victivallales bacterium | reverse complement strand
GTAGAGGACCGGATCAGCGCCCGGTTCAGACCGGGCCAACAGCAACCGTCCCCAGACCTCCGCCGGGTGCGGTCCGCCCAGTAGCTGGATTTCGCCAACGCTCAGCCGCGGGGCGGCAGGATCCGCCGCCGACAGCCGTACCCGAAGTCCCTGGGAAACGGGGGCCGCAAACGTCAGCAATCGGTCTCTGTAAAGCCGCCCGCCGACTCGGTTGTCAGAGTACCCGGCAAAGAGCGTATTCGCGGTTTCCTCAACCTGCAACCGACGGTACCCCAGCCCGAATGCGCGCCGTGCCTCCACCTCGATCGCGCCAACGTTCCCGACCAGTCGGAGCCCAGCGACCGGCCGGCGCTCACCGAGCTGCGCCAGCGTCAGGACCAAGTCGGCTGTGTTCCATGTCGGTGGCGGAATACTTGAGCTCCACATGACGCCGTCATAGAGATTGTGCAGTGCCATCGAGTCGGGAACGCGGGTCGCTTCCACCCGGTACGGACGGACCAGACTAGCGGGCCGGGTCTGGACCTGCTTGCACCAGAGCTCGGCCAGTTTCGCGCCGTCGGTCGCGACGCCTATCTGGTGGGCGCTGCGGGACGTCCCGGCCTGCTTTTCTCCTCGACCGGGAGCCGTCCGAGCCATTTCTCGCATGCCCAGAATCGAGCGCGAAGCAGCTTCGGGGGCCGCGACTGCTCCCTGCCCACGTACCGAGTTGTCTTCAGCCAGCTCGAAAGCATGCGTCCCGGGTGCCAGGGACCGCTCATCACCGGCACCACCTAGCTCAGGGGCAAGGACCACATTCACGGTCCCCGTCCCGCGAACGACAATTTGGCCTTTGCCGGAGGCCCAGTCCAGGACTGCGTCTACGGGTTGCGAACTCCGCAGAAGCTCCCGCGAACCAAGCCGCAGTTCCCGAATGCCGCCAAGCAGCCAGAGGTCTTGGTCCAGATAGAACGCTGCACAGCTTCCTGTCGGCAGCCCCGCTCCCCCCGGAAGCTCTCGCGTCCCGACGAGGGCAACGGTGCCGTCTTCGGGAGATTGTACCCGCAGCAGGTTCCTGTCCCGGAGCGTCTGGGCCCGCACAGTCGCAGGCCGTCCCGCCGGCGTTGCACTGAGCACGTTGTGGAAACTGATGGTTTCGCCGGCACCAAGGGTCTCGTCGCGCTGCTGTCGGTAAAGCGTGGGGCGTGCCACGCCGTCGACCGCCGGCCGCGTCACATCGCAGGCGTAGCTTCCGCCGGGCTCGATGGCAAGCCCCGTCCCATTCGGGGCGATTGCCCGAAACACGCCGTCCCCATCCGTCGCGCCAGGCGGCAGGACGCGCCAGGTAGCCGTCAGGCGGAAATCACCGTCGTCCAGCGCCGTAAGATCATCAAGCACAGCGAAGTAGCTGCCGCGGCGACGCACTACCGTCCGTTGCCAGCGTGTTCCGTTGAAACGAGCACAGGTTGACACCACCAACCCGACATCAGCGCTGCTGACCAATGCCTCCAGCCGGGCAAAGTCGTCCTGTGAACTGTACCCGGACGTGTCAACGGTGATGCTGCTGCGATACCAGTTCTCATGCGTTTGGCTGCCGCCAAAGAGCAACCGTGCCCCGAACTCCGTGTAACCGAAGATCGAGTTAACCTGCCAGAGCCGACCACCGTGCACCCCCTTGAGGCCGAGGAACGCATCGTCGGCAGCCCAGCCGTCACGGAAGCCGATGGCATCGTAGGCGTGCTCATACGCCGGCGGCAGGGGGGTGCCGGCCGTCTTCGCGGTCGTTGCAGTGCTGGCCCACATGCACGGATCCAACGGTGTTTTCCGCAGCATCGGGCACGGCAGCACGGCCGCGTCGTCGACCGGCGGCAGCGCAAACGGCTCGGGTTGTCCCAGACACATCCGCGCGGCATCGGTAAATCCGCGCCGGTAGTTCCCGGCCCTCTCGAACCGCTGCGTATCCAGGAACTCCAGCCCTCGATCTTGACTGAAGAAGGCCAGAGCACGCACGGCCAACCCGCCATCCGGGCTGCGGATGTGACACCCACGATAGGCGCCGATGTAGTGGCTCGCACCCGCATCGCACCAGAGATTGTTCACGTTGTTCAGGTAGAAGTTGGCCATGTTCTCCAGCATGCCGTTGTGCACAAAACCCTCCAGTCCCATGTGCATGTAGGCGTAGATGAAGAAGGCCGTACAGTCGAGGGCTTCCAGGTCGCCAACCCGCGCCCGGAAGATGCGGTTCTCGTGCCAGTCCCGGATGATTTTGGTATACGATGCATGGCTTGTTGCCACTTGCGCGCGTATGTCGTCAGTCATGTCGGCAAAGCTCACCAGGTAGTCCAGCAGCAGGTACTGGCCGACCACGGTCGAGGACGAATGCCGGCTCGGATTGCCGTTGGTGCTCGACATTGTGCGCGTATGCCTGCCACGGTAGTAGACCACATACGAATCCTTGTGGGCCAGCGCATTGTCGATGAGCTTCTCTTCGAGTCCACGAATCTCGTCCGCTGATAGGAGCCCGTGCGCGACGATGATTCGCAGGGCCTGGTAGTTGGGGATGAAGGTGTAGTGTCCGCCGACATTTATGTACGGCTCCCGTTTGGCGGACTCCGCCAGCACCAGCTCACGCGCAACGCGCATTCCGGCCGCCACACTCCTGGGGGCGAACCAGGAATACCGGGCTGTGGGGCGTCCTCCTGCGTAGAAGACATAGGCCGCGTCGCGATAGTCGCGGAACGTGTCGTTCGATTCGGGTATCCGGGTGGGGCCGTCTGCGTCACCGAACTCGACCAGTGGGAAACCGAGGGTCCTGCCGTCCGCAAGTAGCTGCACAAGGCGCGCAACCCCCAAGCGCAGCCCTTCTCCATCGCTCGCGCCCACAACCACGGCAGTTTTGCCCGGCACAAAAGGCTCGGCCAAATGCCGTAGGACATAGCGTCCCGGCCCCGGAAACCGACCGGTGGCGGCGGCAAGGAACTTCGCGTACAGAGCCAGAACGGCGCGGTTCGTATTGATATCGCCAAGCACGATCAGGTTCTGCCGCTGCACCTCGTCACGCAAGGTCCAGAGCGCGCCCGCGGTGGCCTCTGTGTCCAGCATCAGCGGCACCTCCATGCCGCATACCCGCCGCAATTGAGCCCGCAGTTGCTCGGCCTGCTTCCGGTGCGCCTCCCCGTGCACGATCAAGACGTTGGGCCTGCCCTCGCGCACCAGGCGCGTTTCCGTGGGGAACGCGCGGGCGCGCACTCGTGGCTCAGCGGCGCAAAGAGCCGGGAGCAGGACCAGAAGGGCAAGCCCCTGAACGCATGTCGGCGTGAACGTGGTTCGCAGCATTTCTGGCCTCGATTCACGGCCCCGTCGCTCTGCGAACGGACCTGGTTGAGGGAAAAAGAACCTAGCCTGATCTGTTCATGCACATTGTTACGAAATCCGCTAGGGTGCGCAAGGCTCTGGGATTGCGTGCGATAGAGGGTTGCAGTAGGTGGTTCATGAATAGATCAGGCTAAACGACGGCAGCAAAGTACCCCCGTGCCTGACAGGTTGCCACCGCAGCCTTCCTGACCCGGAATCAGCGAACCGCAACTACGGTGGGTACCGGTTGGGGTCCAGATGGCCGTGACTACGGCTTCAGGGACATGG
>JABGQJ010000782.1 GCA_018648945.1 Victivallales bacterium | reverse complement strand
TCTGGCTACCTTGGGCCAGCGACGAGCGGGCGCCCACTCCGTGCATTCCGTAACTCTCCTGCTTCTGGCGTCCTCCTCCACCCGGAGCTATCTTCCTGGCGCTCGCCGGGAGACAGTGTTCTGCTGCCTCCGTAACGCCCAGAGACGGAGTTCGCCGACATGACGTGCCAGCAACGACTGGGGATCATCGCTATGGCTTTGTGCAGCGGTTTGGTGGTGGCGAAGGAAGAGCAGACCTACTACACGCCTGTGCGGGTCGCGGCGGGCAAGGAGAACCTGGCCCGGTATGAGTGGGCGAAGAAGATCGCCACGCGACTGCTCAGCAAAGGCGATCCGGTCACCTACTATGTCGGCAACGAATACATCGCTGCCGACAAATGCGCGGCGCAGACGGATGACTTCATCTGGCAGTTGCAGCCGACGACGAAGATCCCCCGGGTTCTCTTCCCTCGAGACGTGGTCGGGAACTGCCCTGTCCATGGCGACATCAGCCACAAGCACGCGTGGTCGCCCTGGCGCATCGACCCCTTCACCCATCCCTACCAGATTCAGTGCATGGTTGGCGGGGAGTGGTACCCGAGCAATCGCTACGACCAGGGGGATATGACCTCCGGTGAGTTCCCCGACGACGGCGACGGCTGCCACTACAAGGAGCGCACCTACGTGTTCCTGCGCGAGTACGCCCGCAAGTGCTACACGGCGGTCACCATTCCCGCCCTGCGCGCGCTCTCACAGGCCTACGTGCTCACCGGCGATCCCAAGTACGGGCGCAAGGGCTGCATTCTCCTCGCCCGCGTGGCCAGCGAGTACCCGAACTATGGCTGGGAGGGGGAGTTGAGCCATCTGGAGAACCGCTTCGAGCGCACCTTCTGCGGGACCTACAAGAACCATCATCCCCACTACAAGTGGAAACATGGCGGCATGATCACCGACCTCATCTGGGGTACGTTCTGCATTGAGGCGATGGCCTACGCCTACGACGGGCTCTTCCCCTACATGGAGGAGGATCCCGAGATGATCGAGTTCCTGCGGGCCAAGGGCATGCCCGTGCGGAACGCCACCGAATTGCGCGCGTATATCGAGACCTACATCTTGCGGGCGGGCATGGTCGCGTTGCTCAAGGAGGAGGTGAAGGGGAACGAGGGCTTCCACCAAGCCGCCGCCCTGGCGCTGGCTCTTGTGCTCGACGACTACGATGGCGTGCATCCGAACAGCACGGACATGATCGACTACGCCTATCATGGCGTCGGCCAGGCCGTCACGCTGCTGGACAACGGACTGCACCGCGATGGCGGCGGACACGAGAGCCCGAACTACAGCCGGATCAAGTTCGATCTCATCCGTGTCGCTCGCCTCATGGAGGAGGCCCGCGCGCGGACCGGTGACCGGTTCCCAGCCGAGCGTTACCCCGACCTCTTCGCCGGGCCCAAGGCGCGGGCCATGTTCGATTACTACATCGACATGGTCGGGGCCGACTGCACCTGGCCGGCAATCGGCGACTGCAATGGCATCCGAGCTCCCCTGCGGCGGACCAAGCTCCTCGCCTCCCTCGTTCCCGTCCCCAACCTGTACGCGGTCCGGAAGTATGGCGACCCGCGCCATGCGCGTGCCTGCCTGAACGAGGACGGGACGCTGCGCTCGGGTGAGTTCTGGGAGCCCTATCCCGAGAAGGAGATTCGTGACCTGCTGAAGCGCCCGGAATCGAAGATCCGCCGGACGACGCGACTCGTGGATGGCTACGGGACCGCCTTCCTGCGCAGTGGCGAGCAGCCCAACGTCCGGGAGTTGATGCTCAACTACTCGTCCTTGGCCGGCCATCGGCAGGTCGATCAGTTGCACATCGAGCTCTATGCCAGGGGTGTGCAGCTCATCCCGGACCTGGGCTACCCGAAACGTTGGGACTACAGGTGGCAGTACGATGTGAACAGCCTGCTCCACAACACGGTGACGATCGACGAGACCCAGGCGCCCAGGGCGGGTGTGGGCATGGCCCGGCTGATCGCTTCGGGATCAGGCGTGCAGGTGGTTACGGCTGGGCACAACAACTACGCCGACGCCAAGCTGCCGGGCAATCCGGGGCACTCCCCCAATGTCTACGAGCGGACCTGTGTGATGGTGGACGTCTCTCCCGAGCACTCCTATGTGGTTGACGTGTTTGCTGTCAATGGCGGCGAACAGCACGACCAAAGCTGGCATGGCATGTTGATCGTTCCCGAGGCACCCGCACTCGACTGGCAGGAACAGGGGAAGGGCACGGTGGCAGGGAAGGACGTCGCGGAGTTCGCGAAATGGACCGACAAGTGGGGGCGGAAACGCAACGACGCGCCCTCCTACATCACCGAGGTGAAACGGGCCCGTCTTGATGCGCCGGCCCGCTGGGTCTGGCGGTCGGGACTCCCGGAAGGAGATGGGCTGGCCCTGCACATCGTCCCCACGGATGGTGCGGTCGAGATCATTGGCGGGCGGGGGCGGACGCCGGTCCGCAAGAAGCTTGATGTGTTCTTCGTGCGCCGACAGGTCGAGAAGGGGAGGCGCTCGCTCTTTGTATCTGTGCTCGACCCCTTCGTCAAGACGCCCAATGTGCTGAAGGTGGAGCGGATCTCGGAGCAGCCGCTGACCCTCCGCGTGACCCATGCCACGGGCGCCGATGTGGTGCGTATCCATATCCCAGCCGGATCCAGCATGGACCCGGCTCCCCGCGAACTTGGCGTCCAGGTGGAACGCGCCAACGGCACTGGGCTCCGGATCGGCACCATGCCCGGCTTGGCGGGCTCGGGCTATGATCGGGCGCGCATCCTGGGGGTCGAGCACGAGGCGGCGAGTGCAGTCATCGACTGCTCGGTCGAGATGGACACTCGCTTCCGGGTCGGCACCCATGTCCGAGTCTACGGTACGGACCGATCCGTCATGATGAAAGTGAAGTCTGCAACCCGGACCGAGGCCGGGCTTCGTCTCACCTTCGACCAGTCGCTGCTCGTCGCGCGCGGCGTGGTACAAACGGCGGGGAAGGAGGGGGTGCAGCTTGATGCGAAGCTCTTCCTCCGACACCACTTGGCCGGTGCCCGAGCCACCTGGCAGGGCGGCCAAGCGAGCGTGGTCTCGGGCGCACATGACGGCTCGCTGAAACTCGAAGCGGGAACCGCCGTGCCAAGCAAGGGCACCCCGCTGTGGCTTTGGGAGTTCGGCGAGGGCGACATGGTGGAGATCCCCCGCGTCACCGGCCAGCCATGAGGGACGGTCCCACTATGAAGCCAAGTCCCATGTCATTGCTGCTTGTCCTGCTGGCCTCGTCCCTGGGGGTGGCACACGCCCAAACCGCCCGTCTGTCGGGGCAGGCCTCCGTCTGGGGCACGGCCACAAATGAGGACAGTCAGTTTGGGTTGCAGTACATCCCCGAACTGTCTCTCGCAACGCCGGCGTGGGAGGAGTACGAGATCGGCATGGAGGCCGCACTCGACGTCAGTTGGTTCGGGCGGTACGACGGGGGCGAGGTCGCCGACAACGAGGCGGACGCCGAGCTCTACCGGCTGTGGGTGCGCTTCGCGTC
Source organism: Victivallales bacterium (assembly GCA_018648945.1). The sequence goes on along the minus strand of JABGQJ010000782.1, from coordinate 74 downwards.
GCCACAGCTGGAACTGCGGGCGGGCCTGCAGAAGATCAGTTTCGGCCCTGCCACGCTGCTGCGTCCGCTGAACT
>JABGQJ010000781.1 GCA_018648945.1 Victivallales bacterium | reverse complement strand
GTATGGCACGGGATCCTACGTCAACCCTGCCCCGCAGGAGGGACTGGTGTTCCCGAACCGCTACGGCGCGGGCTACCTGTTCTGGAAGTCGCAGGCTAGGGGGCAGGTTACCTGGACCTTCTGCCGTCCCCATGAGGATGTGTTCAATGACTTCGATGGCTCCAGGGTCAACGGTGCCGAACCCAAAGAGCAGGCAACCGCCTACCCCCACTTCCTGGAAGCAGACAACTGGAGCACCTATCAGGGGGCAATCCCGACGATCGCTTGGGAATCCCTCCGTGAGGGCGTCGATGACTATAGCTACTTGTACATGGCCCAGCAGGCCATCGAGGCGGCCCGCCGCGAAGGCGGCGTGGCTGGCGCGAAGGCGGCGGACGCCGCGCAACGGACGCTGGACAGTCTGCTGGCATCCGTCCCCTGGGTCAACCCACTGGGTTGGGAGCGCATGGATACTGCCAGGCTGCAGCAGGTCCGCCGGGTGGCGGCCGATATCGCCGTTCGGCTCAGTGCCATCGCGGCTGGCAATCCAGCTAGTTCCACTGGGCATGGACGAACCCAGCGCATCCGCATTTCCCTGGAAGCCCGCGAAGCCCAGGCTGATTCTGCCACTGAACTGCGGGTTCTGCCGGTGCCCCCGACCGCCATCGCCCCCGCCATCGACGGGGATCTTGGCGATTCGTGCTGGGAGGCCGCTGCGGTTGCCACTCCCTTCCTTGATGCCCGCAACGCGGGGCCAACGGCGATGGCGAGTACGGCGCGAATCCTCCATGACGCGAACGGTGTGTACGTCTCCTTCCGCTGTGCGGAAACAAAGCTGGCTCAGCTCTCGCCTGTCGCCAAGGGCCGTGATCCGGATGGCATCTGGCTCGAGGACAGCGTCGAGTTCTTCCTGGCAGGAAGCGACCCCGCGAACTACCTCCATCTCATCGTCAACCCGCAGGGGGCACTCTACGACGAGCACCGGCAGAATCCCGCCTGGAACGGCAACCTGAAGGTGGCAGCAGGGCGGCAGCCAGACGCCTGGACGGTGGAGATCTTCCTGCCCTGGCAGGATGTGACGGCAGCGGGCCTCGTCCGGGGGCCACTGCTCCGGGCGAACTTCTGTCGCAATCGCTATCTCGATGGCGATCAGTACCCTCACAGTGCCTGGTCGCCCACCTTTGGTGGCTTCCACCAGCCCACGTATTTTGGCTCCCTCACCTTGCAGACGGGCTCCGTCGTCTTGAGCCAGTTGCATGTGCCCGGACTGTGGGGCAAGCAGAATCTCGTCGCTGCTCTGCGCAACACAAGCGGAAAGATGCATCGCGTCCGCATCGCCTTGCGCGGGGAAGCCGCCCAGGAGCACAGCGTGCCGCCCAGAACCGAACTCCGCGTGAATCTGCCCGTTGATCTGACCACGCCCGGGCCCTGGCGCTCGACTCTCGAGTGGTCGGTGGCGGGCGAGCCGAGCCACCGGTTGGCCGTGGCCACTGACGTTCCCCCACCGATTCAGCTCCTCGAACACGCGTGGTTTGTCGGGCCCCGGGATACGGCCTTCGTGCCGGTCCAGATCAACCTGCCTGCCGCGATGGCCAGCCACTGTCGCATTGCGGTCACGGCCGGGGACTCGGCGCGCCCCATCGCCTCCATCCGCGCCCAGCCCGGCAAGAAGGACCGAGCCCGTCTGCGCACCCCGGGAACCCAGGAGATCCGCGTCTCGCTCCGCGACCGGGAGACCGGCGCCGTCCTGCACGCCGAGACCGGGCACATCTTCCTTGTCCCGACCCCGTGACGTTTGGCCGTGATACCTCGGCCACGGGTAGGATCGAAAAGCGGGGCCAGCCCCGCACCCCGCCGGGGAGACTCGTCTCCCCGGACCCCAGGTTCGTGCGTTGCGGAGCGGAGTTCCGCTCCGCAACGCGACCGCCGCCGCTGGCGCGCCGAGAGAGACCTCCACCCGTGACCGAGCCATTACTCGCGAATACCCTTGCACGTGCGAGGAAAGCGGCGCAAAGTTAAGGGCCAGGGGCTAGTCATTCTGCCAACCACACCTGCACTACGCGGAAGCACAGTAACATGAAGCGACGCACCTTCCTCGCGACCGCCGCTACCATGGCAGCGGGGTGCGCCATCACCAGGCGCACGGAAGCACCGATGACCGCCAAGAAGAAGCCGAATCTCCTGTTCATCTTCCCGGACCAGTTCCGGCGGGAATCGATGGCCTTCTGGAACAAGCCATCCTACAAGGGAGCACTGCGCACGCCGGGCGACCCGGTCGTGACCCCCGTTCTCGACAGACTGGCCGACGAGAGCGTGGTGTTCACCCAGGCGGTTAGCACGTGTCCTGTCTGTAGTCCCTACCGTGGCATGATGATGTCGGGCATGTACCCCTGGCAGAATGGGGTGGTCAATAACTGCCACCACAAGCGGAAGGACAGTTTGCGGCACGACATCGACTGCTTCACCGACGTGCTGGCGAAGGCGGGCTACGAAACGGCCTACGTGGGCAAAACCCACTGGGAGCGCAATGAAGCGCTGTTCGACGCCAAGCAGAACTACGTGGGGACGACCGAGCCGCCGGGCGGACATCACATGAACCCCTACGACACCTACATCCCACCGGGGCGGGGCCGCCACGGCAGCGAGTATTGGTACCAGTGCGTGAAGGACGCGCACAAGGACCCCCGCGTCTACAGCAACGATGCGTCCCGTATTGGCCGGAAGGATGGCGACCAGTACCGCCCGAAGATCTACTCCCCGCTGCTCGAGGCGGATGTGCTTGTGGACTACCTGGCGAATGCCTCGGGCAGGCGGGACGCGGACAAGCCGTTCTGCGCCATCTGGGCACCGAACCCGCCACACAGCCCCTATGGCTCCGAGAAGGAGTGCGACGAACTCGCCTACCGGGAGTTCTACAAGGACAAGACGTCGGAGGAACTGCTGATCCGCAGAAACGTGGCCCAGGATGGCGAGGCTGCCACCAACGCCAAGCGGTGCGTCCCCTTCTACTTCGCCAATGTGACCGGTGTGGACAAGCAGATCGGACGGGTGCTCGACGCACTGGAGGCGTCGGGCGAGGCGGACAACACGATCGTCGTCTTCACCTCGGACCACGGTGAGATGATGGGCAGCCAGGGCAGGTTCGGCAAGCTGGTGATCTACGAGGAATCGTTCTGCATCCCGTTGTTGATCAAGTACCCCGGCAAGCTCGCCCATCGCCTGGAAGACCTGATGCTCGGGCCGGTGGACATCATGCCCACCTTGCTCGGCCTGATGGGGCTGGGCGACCGGATACCAGGAACCGTCGAGGGCCGGGACTATTCCCAAGGAGTGCAGACGGGGGATTTCACGGGCACACCGAAGCCCAAGTCAGCGCTATTCCTGGGTTACAGCAACAGGATCAAGGGGGTCCGTACCGACCGCTACTCCTTCCAGATCGACAACGAGGGCACGCAGACGCTGTTCGACAACGAGGCCGATCCCTACCAGCTCAAGCCCATTGGCCTACAGGACATCCCCAAGGCCGCCGGACAGACCATCCGCCGGGAACTGGCCATGTGGCTGAAGGTGTCCAACGACCCCTGGTATCGTGAGCGCAAGTTCGCCGATCTCATCCCGTATCCTGCCTGACTCCCCCCACTCCGCGGAG
>JABGQJ010000780.1 GCA_018648945.1 Victivallales bacterium | reverse complement strand
AGGCATGGGGCTCCGACTGCCCGACGGCCAGCGCGGCCAGGCCGAAAACCAACAGGGCGACCAGATGCTGTTTCATGGTGAGAACCTCGCCAGAGAATACCGTTCATCACGATCGATCTTGAGCACGCTGACACTCCGCCCGACCAGGTCTACGCCACGGTCGGCGACGCTTGCGGAACGGTGCCCGCCGGGGCAAACCGGCAGACTGCCCTGCCCTACGCCGATGGCGGCGATAGCCAAGTCCAGAGCGGGAGCCGCAGGGAAACTACCATAGGCAGAGGCATAGGCTGCCACGGGCAGTTGCGGCGGCACATGCCGCTCATAGAGGGTGCCGCACTGGCTATGGCCATCGGCACCGACGATGCAGGCAGCATCCGCCGCGAAGGCTGGTGTCTCCGCCCCCAGCCAGCCAGACTGCACGGTCTCGAGGTAGCCGTAGGCGGGCTTGGTGCCATCATCGCGCCCGATGAGCAGGAAGCCGGCACCCTCGCCGACCACGGCGCTCTGGCGCGCGAAGTCGAGGGGGGCCACTGGTCCCTGGTTGGCATCAGCGAAGAACCGGTCGCGACAGTAGCCGACCACGGGGTGGTACTCGTCCACCCCGCCGCAGACGACGGCATCGACCACGCCCTGCGCCAGCCACTGGCAGGCACTCAGCAAGGCGCTGTGGACCGAGAGCTCGAACTGGCTTACGGTCAGCCCAGGGCCCCGGATTCCCAGGCAGATGCTGGCATTCGACAGGGCGGCGGAGTGGACCGAATTGGAGAACATGATCGGCGAGGCCAAGGCGTCGCCCTCTTCGATCACCGTATCAAGGAACTTGAAGGTGGTCGTCAATGCTCCGTAGCCCGTGCCGACGATCAGTCCCAGCCGGTCTCGGTCCACCTCGACGCCGTCAAGTGCCTGGCAGATGCCCAGCATGGCCAGACGGGAGAACCTGTCCACCCGCCGCAGGGTCCCACGCGCGACACACTCCCGCAACGGGGCGGAATCGGCCAGATAGGCAGGGATCTCAATCACCCGGTCGTCGCGCCGGACCTCAACGGTCGAGGGTTCGACCCCGCCTTGGCGAATCGCCGCCAGCAGGGCATCCCTGCCACTGCCGAACCCTCCCACGAGGCCCACGCCATGAATGGGGAATCGCGTGCTCATGCCCGTTCCCCCTTGGCCAGCACGATGGCCGCGTTGTTGCCCCCAAAGGCCAGGGAACTGGAAAGGGCGGCAGCGCCGGTGATCGGGGTGTTGGTGCATACTGGCCGACCCGGGAAGCCGGGGTCCGGCTCGGCAAAGCCGATGCTTGCGGGCATCATCCCAGCATTGAGACAGGCCAGACTGAAGGCCGCCTCGACCCCGCCGGAAGCGCCCAATGTGTGCCCTGTGTAGCCCTTGGTCGAGAGAAACGGGACGTCCGGCAGAAGGTCAGGATACAGCTGTCCCTCCACCCGGTCGTTCTCCGGCGTTCCCGTCCCGTGGGCATTGATGAACGCCAGATCGCTGGACGCGAGGCCCGCTTGCTGCATGGCGGTCTCGATGGCCGTCCGCAGACCGTCTCCGTCTGGGTGCGGCGCGGATATGTGGAACGCATCGCAGGCGTTGCCATACCCAACCAGGCGGCCGACCGCCGGGACTCCCCGCGCGGCCTGCGAGGCCGCCGATTCCAGCACCAACAACCCAGCGCCTTCACCCAGATTCAGGCCGCGACGCCGGGCATCGAAGGGGCGGACCGGCTCCTCGTCCATGATCTGCAGCGCGGCGAAGCCATTGTACACCGTCCGGCAGAGCGCATCCGCGCCGCCAGCGATCGCGATATCACAGATGCCCCCGCGAATCCACTCCGCCGCCTGCCCGACCGCCACCGTGCCCGAGGAACAGGCATTGGTCACCGTCTGGCACGGTCCATTGAGTTTCAGTTCGCGAGCCACCACGGAGCTGGGGTTCGCCTGCAGGAAGCCGGTTATGGCGTCCATATCGGGCCGCTTGCCGTCGCGGAACCCCCGGTAGAACGTCTCATTGTTCATCGCGCTGCCGACGGTGGTGCCAATGCACACCCCCACCCGCCGCCGCTTCAGGTCCGCTGCCAGCAGACAAGCAGACTGGATCGCTTCGCGGGCGGCCACCAAGGCCAACCCGCCGCAACGCAGGCATTCCGGACCCTCTGCATAGCCCTCGGGAAGCACGCTGTCATCGATCTCGAAGACCGGATAACGGACCTCATGGGTCGAACGGACTCTGGCCGATGGCCCCATACGGCGCAGGCCGGCAAAAAGGCCAGCGAGGTTCTCGTCCAGATTCCTGCCGACCGCCGTGATGCAGCCGATACCGGTCACCGGCAGGCCCTGCCTGGCGGCTCGGGAAGTCATGCCTGACGATGCTCCGCGATGTAGGTGGCCAAAGTGTTGACCGACTGGAAGGCGGCCTGGCCCTCCTTCATATCCTTGATGGATACTCCGAAGTGCTTCTGGACGAGAATGACCAGCTCCACCGCGTCCAGGGAATCAAGGCCAAGCCCTTCGCCGAAGAGCGCGTCGTCGTCGCCGATGTCAGCCGGGGTCAGATCCTCGAGGTTGAGTCCGTCGATGATGACCTGTTTCAGCTTTTCCTTCATGCCGCTCCGCCATTCTCTTTGGGTGTCGTAGTATCGAGCGAGGAGATGTCCCACATGTCGAAGAAGTTCATGAATTGCCATGGGTGGCGCTCGACATAGCCTTCCAGGGCTTCGGCGAACTGGCGCACGTAGGGGCGCATGGCCTCCTCGTCGCGGCCGATCCCCTCGGGCACGTGGATCACCTTGGCCAGTTCCAGAATGTAGGAGTTCCGGCCGGTTCGGTGCGAGAACAATACCACGATGGGGCTGCCAGCGCTACTGGCCAAGACGTACGGGCTGAGCGGGAAGACCGCCGGTTCACCGAGGAACTCCACGGCGAGCCGATGTTGATCGCCGCCAAACACCCGGTCACCCATCAGGCCGAGGATTTCGCCCCGGCGCAAGACCTCGAGCATCGACAGGACACCGCCCAGGAACTCCTTCGCGGGATCAATGATCCGGAAAGGTGGGGCTTCGCCACTGTGTTCGAAATAATGCAGGTCGATATCGTTCTCCGCCCGATGAATGACGAGGTTGACCCCGGCCGGTACGTGGTCAAATGCCGACAGCGCCGTCTGCCAGCAGCCAACGTGCGAGCCGATCATCACCAGCCCCTTCTTCTCGGCGAGTATCTCCAGCAGTCGCGGACCGTCGGGGAACGTCACCTGCAGCGTTGCCGGCCCGATGATGCCCAGGGCGGCCCGATCGATCAGTAGCTTCCCCAGACTGAGGACCAGCCGGTAGCTGTCCAGGAAGCGCTGGAGGCGGCCGTTCCGGTGCGGGAAGCGGCGGCGCAGGTAGTGGCTGCACTTGCGGCGGGTGGATGGGTAGCACACGTACCAGAGGACGACCACGGCCAGCAAGACGTAGGCCAACGGCTTGCCGCCAATACGGATCAGCAGGTAGAAGAAGCCGTGTTGGAGGCGGCTGCCCACGCTGCCGCTATCCCAGCCACGGGAGGGTTGGCTCGGGGACGGTGACGCACCTTGATCGGGTGATTGAGGCATGCTCAGGATCCTGCGTGTTTCGCGGGCACATGGGTCGCTC
>JABGQJ010000078.1 GCA_018648945.1 Victivallales bacterium | reverse complement strand
CACGGGCTGAAGCGGAAGCAGGCATGAAGGCGTGACGGCAGAAGTTGCGCCCACTATCTGCAGCGATGCAGTCTGGGATTCTCTGGGTTCGGTGTGTGGGCAATAAGGAGTCACTCATGTTGACAGATGGGAAGCCTGGGACCGGGGAAGCGCAGGAAGGGGGCTGGCGATTGCTGGCCGCGCTCGCTCTAGGGATCGGCCTGCCGGTCGTGGCGATGGTCGCATCCCAGCTCCTGGCACCAGGCTGGCGCGGGCTCTCTCTGCCCTTCCATTCCACGCTGGAAACGGTCGGTGCCGCACTCGGGTTGGTCTTGGGGGCAACGATTCTGCTCTCGCGGCATACGGACCATACCAGTCAGCGGCTCTGGATCGCCTGCGCGCTGGTCGGCATGGCCGTGCTCGACATCTGCCACAGTTGCGCGCCTGTCGGGGACCAGTTTGTCTGGTTTCACAGCCTGGCTGTACTGGTTGGCGGTGTCTTCTTCGTGCTTGTTTGGTTGCCCGAACGCGAGGTCTCACGAGCGGTGTCGGTGACGGCGGCGTGCGTGGTGATTCTGGTCACGCTGGGGCTGGGGGCGCATTCCCTCCTCCATGGAGACCATGTGCCCCGCATGATGGTCGATGGTCAGTTCACCGACCTCGCCAAGGCTCTGAACGTGATTGGCGGGGGGCTGACACTCCTGGCCGCCATCAACTTCGCGGTGCGCTGCTACGCGCGGCGGGATCCTGAGGACTGGATGTTCCTCGTCGTCTGCCTGCTCTTTGGCAGCGCTGGCATGCTCTTCCGCGCCTCGGACGCCTGGGAGTTGGGCTGGTGGGTGTGGCATCTTCTCCGCTTCCTAGCCTACATCGGCGTGTTCTGGCTAGTGGCGTTCCGCTCCTCGGAGAGCAAGATCGTGCGCGCGAACGCCGAGCTTGAAGCCATCATCGACGCGATCCCGGGGCTCGTGTTCTACAAGGACACGGAGAACCGCTACATCCGCGTGAATCAGTTCGTGGCCACGGCCCACCAGATTGGCAAGGACGAACTGCAAGGGCATAGCCTATACGACATCCACCCGCCAAAACAGGCCAAGGCCTACCACGACGACGATCTCGCGGTCATCCGCAGCGGCGAGCCCAAGCTGGCCATCGACGAGATCTGGATCACCAAGAGCGGAACGCGCTGGCTCAGCACCAGCAAGATCCCATACCGGGACGCAAGCGGGGAGATCATCGGCGTCATCGGCGTCGGCATGGACGTGACCGAACGGCGCGAAGCAGAGGACGAGCTGCGCGAGAAGTCCGAACTGCTCCAACGCAAGAACTGGATCCGGAAAGGACAAGGCCAGGTCGCCGAGGCCATGTTGGGGGAGATGCCGGTCGCGACATTGGTCAACGACGTGATCGCCTGCCTTGCCGAGCGTGTCGGCGCGCAAGTCGGGGCGCTGTTCCTGGCCGAGAACGGGATGCTGCGGTTGGCCGGTCGCTATGCCTATCGCGCGCACCAGGGAGTGCCCGACACCTTCCCGTTCGGCGAAGGCTTGGTGGGCCAGGCAGCTGTCGGGAGGAAGCCGATCCTGCTGAGCAACGTTCCCGATGACTATGTGCTGGTCGGATCAGCCTTGGGGCAGGCCAGGCCAAAGAGCCTTCTGGTGATGCCCATCCTCTTCGAACAAGACGTGGTCGGCGTCATCGAGCTTGCTTCCCTGGAGCCCCTGACCGACCTGCATCAGGAATTCCTCGACGGCACAAGCGAACAGATCGGCATCGGGGTCCACCGAGCGCAATCCAGGCTGCGGCTGAACGAACTGCTGGGGGAGACCCAGCGGCAGTCGGAGGAGCTCCAGACCCAGCAGGAGGAACTCCGCGTCAGCAACGAGGAACTGGCGGAGCAAGCGCAACGGTTGACGAAGTCCGAGGAACGCCTCCAGGTCCAGCAGGAAGAACTCCGCGTCACCAACGAGGAACTTGGTGCCAACAACGATCTTCTGGTGCGGCAGAAAGAGGAAGTGGAGCGCGCCCGGAAGGCCACCGAGGAGAGGGCGGCGGAAGTGGCCTTGGCCAGCAAGTACAAGTCCGAATTCCTGGCCAATATGTCCCACGAACTGCGTACGCCGCTCAATAGTCTTCTGCTGCTAGCACAGGGCCTGACCCGGAACAAGGACGGCAACCTGACTCCCGAGCAGGTGGAGTCGGCCAAGATCATTCACGGCGGCGGCAGCGAACTGCTGACCCTGATCAACGACATCCTCGATCTCTCGAAAATAGAAGCCGGGCGCATGGACCTGGCCATGGGCACGGTCCGCGTTGACGATGTGGCAGAGGGCGTCCGCACCTCATTCAAACACATGGCGGAGGAACGGGGAATCGGTTTTGAGGTCACGGTGGCCGAAGGAACTCCCGGGGAGTTCATGAGCGACTACAAGCGCGTCGCGCAGATCCTCCGCAACCTGGTGTCGAATGCCATCAAGTTCACCGAGCAGGGCAGCGTGACGGTCGCCATCGGAAGCGCCGACCCGGAAGTCGATCTCATCCGGAGCGGCGTCTCCCCCGAGGCGGCCCTGGCCATCGCCGTGCGGGACACCGGCATCGGCATCGCACCGGAGCAACAGAAGATCATCTTCGAGGCATTCCAACAGGTGGATGGCGGCACGGCGCGGAGATACGGGGGCACAGGCCTTGGCCTCTCGATTTCCCGCGAACTCGCCAAACTGCTGGGTGGGGAAATCCAGCTCGAGAGCAAGCCGGGCTCAGGCTCCGTCTTCACCCTCTATCTCCCCCTGCAAGCCCAACCCGCGCAGGCCCCGGGACCCGCGACGCCGACGGTACCGAAGCCACCGGTCGAGACCTCATCCGCCGTTACGGCTCTGCCGCCCACCGCGCAGATTCCCGACGACCGCGAAGGCGTCGTTGCGGAAGACGCGGCGATCCTGGTCGTGGAAGACGATCCCACTTTCGCCAAGGTCCTCCGGGACACGTGCCGCGACAAGGGCTTCAAGTGTCTCGTTGCCCTCACTGGTGAGACGGCTCTTGAGCTGGCGGGCGAGTATGTACCGCGCGGCGTCATTCTCGACCTGCGCCTGCCCGGCATGGACGGCTTGGCCGTGCTTGCCGCCCTCAAGGAGAACACGCGCACACGGCACATCCCGGTCCACGTGGTCTCTGCCGAGGATAGCGTGGCCGAGTCCCTGAACAAGGGCGCGGTCGGCCATGCCGTCAAACCGCTCGACCAGGACCATCTGGAGGCGATCTTCGACCGGCTGCAACACGTCGCTGACAATAGCCCCAGACGCGTACTCGTCGTCGAGGACGACCCCGCGATCCGACGCGAAGCCGTGGAACTGATCCGCAGCGGCGACGTGAGGGTGGACGAGGCCAGCAGCGGCGGAGAGGCCCTCGCGGCATTGCGGGCCGAACGGTACGACTGCGTGGTCCTCGACCTGCGGCTGCCGGACATGGATGGCAATGCTGTCCTGGCCGCCCTGGAGAGCGAAGGCGTCGCCCTGCCGCCAGTTGTCGTCCACACGGCCCGCGACCTCACCCGCGCCGAAGAGGAGACAATCCGCGAACGCGCCCACACCATCGTCATTAAGGACGTTCGCTCCCAGGAGCGCCTGCTGGACGAGGTCTCGCTGTTCCTGCACCGGGTGGTGGACCGGATGCCGGAGAAGAAGCGGCAAATCATCCTGAATCTCCACGACACCGACGCGCTTCTGCATGACAGAAAGGTGCTGATCGTCGACGACGACATGCGCACGACCTTTGCAGTGGCCCGTCTGCTCGCCGAACGTGGCATGCAGCCGCTGAAGGCCGAGAACGGCGAGCGGGCACTGCGGCTCCTGGCCGAAAACCCGGATGTGGCGCTGGTGCTCATGGATATCATGATGCCGGTGATGGACGGGTATGAGACCATGGCCAGGATTCGCAGTCAGGACCAGTTCCGCGACCTCCCGATCCTCGCGCTGACCGCCAAGGCCATGCCGGAGGACCGCGAGAAATGCCTGGCAGCGGGCGCGAGCGACTACATGCCCAAGCCAGTGGACCAGACAAGGCTGCTGTCGATGATGCGGGTGTGGCTCTACCGATGAGTGGTAACGGCGGCACCGGATAGAAACCATGAAGCACGCGGACACAGAACAGCTTGAAGTAGATCTCCTCCTGGAGGCGATCTACCGGTGCTATGGGTACGACTTCCGGTCGTACGCCCGGTCCTCGATCGAGCGCCGGATCGCCCAGTTCCTCGCCACCTCCCACTGCGCGTCGGTCTCCGAGCTGATCCCGAAAGTCATCCACGACCACTCCTTCTTCTCGGAACTCGCCCACTGTTTCTCCATCCCTGTGACCGAGCTTTTCCGCGACCCGGAGGTCTATCGCGTTGTGCGGGAGAAGGTCGTGCCGCTTCTGAAGACATGGCCCCATGTCAAGATCTGGCACGCCGGCTGCGCCACTGGGGAGGAGGTCTACTCGCTGGCCATCGTGCTCAAGGAGGAGGGCGTCTACGACCGCGCGACCATCTATGCCACGGACCTCAACGGCCAGGCAATCGAGCAAGCCCGCGAAGGCGTCTACGAGATGGGCAAGATCCAGGACGCCACCCGCAACTACCAGCAGGCGGGTGGCCAGGGGTCGTTCTCGCAGTACTACCACGCCCGCTACGGCGCGGTGGCGATGGATCCGGCGTTCCGGGAACGGATTGTATTCTCGACCCACAATCTGGCCACCGACAGCGTCTTCGGCGAAATGCACCTGATCTTCTGCCGCAATGTTCTCATCTACTTCAACCGCGAGCTCCAGAACCATGTGCTGGAGCTCTTCGCGGAGAGCCTTGTGCATGGCGGCTTCCTCTGTCTGGGGACGAAGGAGGACATCCGCTTCACCGCTGCCAGCGCCCACTACGGGGCATTCGACAGGAAGGCAAGAATCTACCGTAGGGCGGCGGGTGCGGAGGACGGTGTAAAGCGATGAAACGCGCTGCAACAGCAACAACCGCAGGGGACCGGGAGCACACACTCCGAACAGCGGACTCACGCGGAGAGGGGACGCGACGCCCGTGCGTTGCCACCTCCTGCGCTACGTTCCGCGCGGTCGTCGTGGGCGGTTCCGCTGGCGGCTTCGAGGCAGTGGCGGCAACCCTCGGGGCGCTGCCCCCGGACTTCCCGCTGCCGGTCCTCGTGGTCCAGCATCTGCACGCCAGCGATGGCGGGCGCTTTGCCGAACACCTGGGCCGCGCCATCCCTCTCCCAGTGGTCGAGCCCTGCGACAAGGAGCCCATCGAGTGCGGAAGGGCGTATACTGCCCCCGCCAACTACCATATGCTGGTGGAACGGGACGGCACGATCAGCCTGTCCATTGATGCAAGGGTGAACTGGTCGCGCCCTGCCATAGACGTGCTCTTCGAGAGCGCTGCCCGAGCCTGGAGCGGGAAGGTCATCGCCGTCGTCCTGTCGGGTGCCAACCGGGACGGTGCCGAAGGGATGCGGGCCGTCCGCGCAGCCGGTGGCATGACCTTTGCCCAAAACCCAGAAACGGCAGCCAGCCCCACCATGCCACAGGCCGCAATCGAGGCCGGGGTGGTGGACGAAGTGCTGGGCGCAGTTAAGATCGGGCGGCGGCTGGTACAGCTGGCCATGCCCGAAGCCAGGGCGGGAGCGCGCACGCGACAACGGGACGAGAAGGACATGCAAGGGGTTCCCAAGTGACGCCGAAGCAGAAGATCTTGATCGTCGATGACAAGCACGAGAATCTCGTCGCCCTGCGTCACGTCTTGGAGGCCGTGGACGCCGAGGTCGTCGAGGCCAGTTGTGGCAACGACGCCCTGGTCTCTACGCTTGAGAACCGGTTCTCCGTCGCCATTTTGGATGTGATGATGCCCGGCATGGATGGCTACGAACTGGCCAGCTACCTGCGCGGCGACGACCGGACCAAACTCATCCCCATCATCTTCGTCACGGCCGCCCATGCCGATGAGCAGCAGATGTTCCGCGGATACGATGTCGGCGGGATCGACTACATTGTGAAGCCGTTCGATCCACAGATTCTCCTCGGCAAGGTCCGCCTGTTCCTCGAGCTGGACCGCGACCGCGAGGAACTGCGCCTGCACCGCGACCATCTCGACGCCTTGGTCGCCGAGAGAACCGCTGCGCTCACGGCGGAGATCAAGGAGCGGCGGGCGACCGCCGAGTCGTTGCGTGAAGCCCAAAGGCTGGCACGGATCGGCAACTGGTCCTACGACCCGGCACGCAACCTGCTCGAATGGTCCGACGAGATGTTCCGCATCTGGGGCCTGGATCCTGCCGACGGCACGCTGCCTCCCGAGCAACAGCTAGATCGTGTCCATCCGGAAGACCGCCCGCTGTTGGACGCCGCCGTGCGGGAGGCGCTGGGGAACGGCACGCCCTACGAGCTGGAAATGCGGGTCCGCCGACCTGACGGCCAGACAGCGACAGTGGTGACGATCTGCGAGCCCCGAGTGAACGCCGACGGCCGGACGGTGCTCCTGCGGGGCACCCACCAAGATATCACGCTGCGCCGCCGGGTGGAGCGGGTCCAAGATCTGTCGCGCGAGGTGCTGGAGATCCTGAACGACCCGGCCGGCTTCGTGGACTCGGTCGAGCGCGTCCTGGAGACCGTGCGGCGAGGGACCGAGTGCGATGCCCTAGGCATCCGTCTGCAGGAGGGCGAGGACTTCCCGTACCTGGCCAGGTATGGATTCTCGCAGGGATTCCTGCTCAAGGAGAACAGCTTGTTCGCGCATGGACCAGACGGGGACATCTGCCGCTGGCCAGACGGCTCACCATGCCTCGAATGCGCCTGCGGGCTGGTCCTTTCGGGGCGGGACGATCCTGCGAATCCACATCCACACCTTACCCCTGGCGGCAGCTGGTGGACCAACGACTCGACTGCCCTACTGGCCATGTCCGAGGACGAAGATTCCCGGTTCCATCCCCGCAACGAGTGCATCCGCCAAGGCTACGCGTCCGTGGCCCTGATCCCCATCCGGGGCAAGCAACGCATCGTTGGCCTGCTCCAGATCAACGACAAGCGGAAAGAGGGGTTCAGCCTCGAAATGGTGGTAGCTCTCGAGGACATGGCCAGCCACATCGGCGAGGCCCTCGTGCGCATGGAGGTGGAGGACGAGTACCGGACCGTGTTCCGCCGAATGTTGGACGGCTTCGCTCTGCACGAGATCATCTGCGATGCGACGGGGCAGCCCGTGGACTACCGCTTCCTGGCCGTCAACCCGGCCTTCGAGCGGATGACCGGGCTGAAGGCAGAGGCGGTGGTCGGCCGGACGGTCATGGAGGTGCTGCCGCAGAACGAGCCCCATTGGGTTGAGACCTACGGCAAGGTGGCCCTGACGGGGCAACCGACCCATTTCGAGCAGTTCTCCAGCGAACTCGACAAGCACTTCGAGGTCACAGCATTCTCGCCGCGACATGGTCGCTTTGCCTGCATCTTCAACGACACCACCGAACGCAAGAGGGGCGAAGAGGAGCGCGAGCGGCTCCAGGCGCAACTTCTCCAGTCACAGAAACTGGAGTCGGTGGGACGCCTGGCGGGAGGGGTCGCTCATGACTTCAACAACATGCTCCAGGCCATCCTCGGCTACACGGAGATGGCTCTCGAAAGCGTGCCTCCGAACGGCCCGCTCCACGAGGATCTCCAGGAGACGCGCAAAGTGGCGTTGCGCGCCGCCGACCTCACCCGGCAACTGCTGGCGTTCGCCCGCAAGCAGACCGTGTCTCCGAAAGTGCTGGATCTGAACGTCGCCGTGGAGGATACGCTGGGCATGCTGCGGCGCCTCATCGGAGAGAACGTCCAACTGGACTGGGTGCCGGGGCCGGACCTGTGGTCCGTGAAGATCGACCCCACCCAGGTCGGCATGGTCCTCACCAACCTCTGCGTCAACGCCCGCGACGCGATCGTCGGCACAGGCCAGATCACCATCGCGTGCCAGAACGTGGTCATCGACGATGCATACTGTGCCAGCCAAGCCACGGCGACCCCTGGCGAGTTCGTCGTCCTGACTGTGAGCGACGACGGCTGCGGCATGGACGAGGAGACTCTGAGTAGCGTATTCGAGCCTTTCTTCACCACCAAGGAGGTGGGCAAGGGCACCGGCCTTGGCCTCGCCACCGTCCACGGAGTCGCCCTCCAGAACGGTGGCTTCGTCCATGTGCACAGCGAACCGGGGAAGGGAACGACCTTCCGTGCCTATCTGCCCCGCCACGAGGGCGAGGAGAAGCCAGCCAGCCCCGCCCGCAACACGCAGACAGGGGATCTGCGGGGTGGCTCCGAGACGATTCTCGTGGCCGAGGACGAACCAGACATCCTGGCGGCCTGCGGCGCGGCCCTCGGCAAGCTGGGCTACGGGACGCTGTTGGCGAGCACGCCGGACGAGGCAATCCGGCTGGCCAGGACCCACGCCGGGGTAGTCGACCTCCTGCTCTCCGATGTGGTCATGCCCGGCATGAACGGGCACCAGTTGGCCGAGGAACTCCAGCAACTCCACCCCGGGATCCCCAGCATCTACATGTCCGGCTATGCCGCCGATGCCATCGGGCACGATGGCGTCATCGACCAGGGACTCACCTTCCTGCCGAAACCCTTCAGCAACCGGGAACTGGCTCAAGTCGTGCGCGCGACCCTCGACGAACGCGCAGCCGAGCGGGAAGAACAGAGCCAGTAGCTTGACCAATCCGCGCGGCCCGGTTGAGATTGCGCGGGTACACCAGTTGGGGAGCCCGGCTGACCCAGATGTCGGGATGCCTGGCCACGCCCTGGATCGTGCCTATGCAGCTCAACTGGTAAGTCGTCTGGTGCGCCCCGGATCGGCATTTCCCAGTTCCCAGGTTGCGTCTGCCGCCCGCGACATCTATCCTGTCAGCTTGCGCTGATCCGTTGCGGGTTGTCTGTACCACCACTTGCGCAATAGGAAGGAACGATGGCATTGGTCATCGCCACCCCAGTCGCGCGCATCTTCAGCACCGAGCCGGTGGTGATCGAGCGCATCGTCTGGTACCTGCAGGCCATTCTCCTCGGCTCGGCCCTGCATCACGTGGGGGTCCACACCGGCTCTATGTTCAACGCCATCAACCGCCCTGGCGTAGCAGCGCTCTTCAACGCCCTGCGCATGCCCACGAGCCAGATCTCCTTCGCCTGGATCGGCCTGAAGATCGGTGGTTTGGGGGGCCTCTTTCTTGGCCTCGGCATCGCCCCGCTCGTGACCGGCCCCATCGCCCTCGTCTGGTTCGAACTCATCCTGCGTGACGGCGAACACCGCGAGGCGGCGAACACCGTGTAGGGCAACCGGATCGGCGCCCTCGCAGAGAGCGAGAGGATGGGGCTGAAAGCCGCCGCTCCCGGAAGCTCTTAGCTCAGGCTCACCGAGTCAGTGACCATTGCCCCCTCAACCAGGCGAATGACGCCGTCCGCTCGGAATGTGTACTGGGTGCCCCGCACCGGGAGCCAACAAACCAGCCGTCAATAGTGGAACGCGCATGGGAACTCCTACCGCTGCCAGAGTTCGACTTCCGAGAGCATGAGGTGCGCGCGTTTCGGGCGCTTGGCGAAGGACAGGCGCGCATACTGCGCCTGCACGGGTTCGAAGTCGAAGCGAATTTCCGCGACGTCCTGCTTCGCCGTGTTGGCCTCGCCCCGAGTGCCCACCGTCTGCCATGTTCTCCCGTCGGCCGAGACTTCGACGGCGAGTCCGGCCATGGCTCCGCTGTAGAAGAGGTGCACACGTTCCAGATTGCCGGGCGCATCCAGGCGGAAGGTGATGCGGAAGGGATCGGGGGCCTTGTAGCGGACGACCCAATCCTGGATCTTGCTCTTCTTGCTGATTACGTCCCCTGCCTTCGGGGCCGCACGACGGTCCGTCAGATCCCCCTTGTCGAAGGGAATGTCCGTCGTCCCCCCCTGATCACGGATGCTGTCCGGTCCGGGGGAATAGGAGTAGCTGCCGCCCGTGGGCGCGTTGCAGGCGGTGATCGGCTTGAACTGACGCCAGGCGATATGATTCCTGGTCACACACTTGCCCTCGGGAAGTGCGGGTTCCTGGATGAATTTGGCCGGGAAGCGGAAACGCCAGATGTCGCGGCCCGTCGCCACCCCGATACGCTTCTGAAAGCTCCGGAAGAAGGTCTGCCAACCAGTTTTCGCTAGAGCTTTCCGGGCGCAGGGACTGCTGGCGAAATACCAACACGTACCCTTGCCAACAGAGTTCTGGACAATGGCTGGCGCCCCGTCGTCGAAGCGGGCATGCACCTCGGCACCCGGCCGTATCTCCACTGTGTAGGCAGCGCCCACCAGGGGAAGCTGCGTGCCCTCGAATACAAGGTGACGCCGCCGGACTGTTCCTCCTCGGTTCACGCCGCAAAGCTCCTGACGCAGAGCCACAGCCGATGAGCCATCAGAGTAATGTGAAAAGGCATTCGGGTCGGTAACCACCAAGACTCCGCCCCCTTGCACATAGGCGCGCAAGGCTTGGGCAGTGGACTTGCGCATGTACATGCCGTCGGGCAGATAGACGGCCCGGAATGGCTGGAGTGCGTCGGGGCTGCGCTCAATGCGGAACTCGTCGACGAACGAGAACCAACTCCGGGCCACAGGGCCGAGGAACGTGTACTGGCAGGGAAGTTTTTCGGAGACCGTGCGGCCGGGCATCGCGGCCACGGAGTCACTGGCATACAGGATTGCGCAGTCGGGTTGCGGAAACCGCAGCTTCCGAGTCTTCCGAAGCTCGGCCAGAACCGCCGTGATGACCTGCCAGCGGTCGCGAGCCCCGTGGTACTCATTCATGAGGCACTTCGTCCCCTTGCGCTTGCCAACGGTGTCGGCCAGGTACAGGTGGTATCCTGTGCCGCCATTGCGCACCACTTGGCTGAGTTGTTCGAGGACCTCTTCGGGACGATAGGAAGTGCCATATTCCTCCACGTGGGGGCAGGGCCAGATTTCATCGATGCCGGACAGATCGGCGATGGTCTTGGTGAGATAGCCGAAATAGGGATAGTTCGGATCCCGTCGCGGATAGAGCTGGTGAGTGACGAGATCCGCATGTCCGTGCATGCCACCGTAGTCGAGAGCGTGGTGAAACGCCACGGGATCATCCGAGATGACGATGGTTCCGGGACTCGTCCGCCGCACGACCGTGGCCAGTTCGCGCAGCATCTCGTTGAGATTCGCCGTAAGCCAGCGCCGGTAGGCGATCCAGCGGCAGGCGTTGCTATCGCTCGTGGCCTGGGGCATGCCGTATGTACCCCCGCCATACTGGGCCTTCACCTCTGCGTCCACCTGCTTGATGAAGGGGTAGGCATCGGCGTGGTCGGCCAAGAGAGTGATTCCCGCAGACTCCGCATGGTCGATGACCTCATCACCGAAGGTCACCGCCCAGACGACGTCCCCGTATTCGGCGAGCGTGGTTCGCACATTCTCCAGATAGGCTTTCCGGACCTCTGGACCGAGGGGGAAGAGGACCGGGACGTCTTTGCTCTTCTTGATCCCAAAGGGCTTGGGGTAGAGGATGCTCTTGACCCCATGCCTGCGGTAGTTCTCGAAGGCATCGTAGGCGGGTGTGGTGAGGACGTAGGAGTTGTTCAGCGGGTGGAGCAGATGGTCGGCGAGCATCTGGTACTTCTCGGCCTTGACGTAGCGCTGGCCGTATTGAGATGCGAAGAGCCAGAACTTGCCGTGGTCGATCTCGGGGAACCAGTACATGGCACCATCCCTGGCGAGCCCTGTCGGCTCGTCGGAGAGGAGTTCCGTGTAGAGCGGGTCCGCGAGCTGCCAGACACGCAGCTTCTGTTTCGCTGACGGGCGGCGGATGAGGATGGTGTTCTTGTATACGGCCTTGCCGGTTGCGGAATCCGCAACGGTCACGGCAAGGTGCTGTTCCCCCGGCTGTGATAGGTAGGGCACACTGAGATCCCGCGTTTCACCCGCCACGAGTTTGACCGTTTCCACTTTCTCGCTGAGGGCCGCGCCGCCACGGAGACTTCGCACACCGACACGGTAGGAGCCCGTACCGGTAGCAGGCTGGACCAGGCGCAAGGCCAGGAGATCCGCCCCACCCACCGAGGCCGTGCGCAGTTGTACCGGACCGCCGCCCGCAAAATGCGCCGACACATAGCGTTCGGGACTTCCGAAGTTGCCGCCCCCCTGGCCAAGACAGCTCAGCTCTTTGCGGGGCTTCTGTTCCCGACCCACATTGAGCAACCAGCGCTCGCCGCCGACAGGCTGGAACCCCAGGCTTTCGAAGGCGATGGCCATCTCCACCGACCAAGCCGTCTCCTGCTTGACCGCAGCCACGCGAAGATCGCAGTCCCAGTTGCTGTCCCCGTCCCAGGCATCATAGATGACAGCGGCACTGTTGACAACAATGTGAGCGCCGGTTCCGGCGGACCGGCTGAGAGGATCGAGGAACACTTCCACGCAATCGTCCTGCCAGATTCTGCTGTCGCGCTCCTCGGCGTGGGTCCAGGCCGTGCGCAGGTGTTGCATCTCGGCCTCCTTGCAGAGAATGGCAACATAGAAATGGCTGTTGTCAAAACCGATCCGCACAGTCGTCCCATTGCGCAACTCGCCTTTCTTGATGTTCCGGAGGGCCAGAGCTCCCACAGTCTGCCAGGCCGCATCGTCGAGCCGTCCATCGATGATGGGGGGGGGCTCGAGGCGAGATACAGGCACAATGCGCGTAGGTTGGGCTCGCCCGACAAGGCAAAGGCCCAGCGACAGGATGCAGGCGAGGTTTGCAGCTCGACTCGGTGTGTTCACCATGTTTCTCCAACTGGATCGGGATCGTGCGGAGCGGGTAGAGGGAAGCTAACTCGCCAGCTCATGTCCTACCACCTCGACGAGGGCCATGCCGCGACCGCACCCACACACGCAAACGCTGGGGGCCGCCGCCGGGCTCACTGCCTACTCAGGGCAGGACCGAGCTGCAGCGTCGGGCGTTCGGGCATGGCCAAGACGGCATGAGTGTAGAAGGGGTAGACACTCCATTCGACGTAACAGAGCAGATCGGGCTTGCCGTCACCATCGAGATCGCCGGCCCAGGGGTGCGGACCGTGACGGGTGATGTAGATGGGCTTGCCGAACGCCCGAAGTGGACGCTCAGGCTCGAAAACGGGATCTGCGTTGCTGCCGACGTTGCGGGCCAGGAAGATAGTATCCTTCGAGCGGTCGCCAGTGGCACGGCTGTAGACAATGTCGAAGCATCCGTCCCCATCCCAGTCCAGGGCATTCACCCGCGTACCGGTGAACGCTTTCCCCTCTGTTGTTTTGAGTGTCCGCTCTCGCTTGAGCCGGAGTTGGCCATTGGCGTCCCGGTAGCGCAGAAAGAGCCCAAGGCTGTACTTGCTCCAATCGGGTGCGATCATGTCCATGAGTCCATCGTCGTTGACATCGATGAAGGCCGCATCCGACCGCCAATGGAAGGGCTGCGATTTGTCCTTGGGGTAGACATGTGGCGATTTGGCGACCAATTCCGCCGTGGCTGTCCGGAGCGCCGGGGAATCGCTGAAGCCATCCACCATGATCTGGGAATGCGTGCCGAACGCGGGTCGCTTCCTCGTCCCCACATTGGGAAACCAGAGAATCCGGTTCGTTTCATTCGGCAGCATGAGGTCGCGCAGGCCGTCGCCATCCCAGTCCACAAAACTGGGGAACAGGTACCCCATGTTGTGCCAGCAGGCGGGAGGCCCGAGGATCTCGTCCCTGAGCAGATGGATGGGTTGTCCAGCCGCTTGGATCAGACGCTGTTCGGCGTATGCCGGGTGCGTGTCTGTGCCCTCGTTGAGGATGATCTGCGGCCAACCATAGCCGCCGCCCACGAGCAGGTCGAGGTCCCCATCATCATCCCAGTCGCAGACAAAGGGGGCAGCCTGATCGCTGGCAGAAATCACCGCTGAAGCAGACGTCGCAACCGCGAAGAAGCCGAAACTGGCCGGAGCTCCAGCTTCTCTCTTCAGCTCGAAGAACTCCGTGCGCTGCCAGTTACGCGTGACCAGTAGGATGCCCTGCCGTGGTCCTTCCCGAACCGCAGCCAGACCTGTGGGACGCCAGATGGCTGAATTCACCTCTGTCAACAACTCGACGGGAGAGAACCGGGGGGGCGACCCGCCGAGGTTCCGCTGCCAACCCACCAGGAATGAGCTCAATGCCTTGCCCTTGGGATCCGGCACGAGACAGATAGCATCGAGACGACCATCCTGGTCGACATCCAGGAAGTCAGGCTGAATCCCATCAAGCCCAAGGGACTGGGCCTTGCCCGCCT
Organism: Victivallales bacterium; assembly: GCA_018648945.1. The sequence goes on along the minus strand of JABGQJ010000078.1, from coordinate 3,376 downwards.
CGAAAGGCCAGCCTTTGGGGTTCCGGTTGGGTAGGAAAAGGCAGCTTGCCGCCCCTTCAGGGATCGTGCCTTCGCTGTAGAGCCGCCATTTGCCGAAGAGCAGATCCCGCGCGCCGTCGCCGTCCAGGTCCGCGCAGCGCACGGGGGTCCAGTCGCCGCCCTGACGATCCACGGATCCAGCCGCCTCATAGACGCCGTTCTTCCCGGTCCTTACGTAGAAGGCAGCCGTCTTTGCGTTGCGATCCGTATGCACAAAGTCCGGTAGTCCGTCGCGGTTGAGATCGGCAACTGCGAAGTAGCCGTAGACTGGTCCCGGCAGACGCGGTACTCGCACCATGTCGCCAAAGCGGAACTCGTCTGCCTCGCCCACCCGGGGAAAATAGACGCAGCCGCTCCAGGGCGTGCCTGGCCGATGGGCGTAGTTCCAGACCCCCACCAGATCCCGTTTGCCGTCGCCGTCCATATCGACGAGCCCACTGACATAGATAGGTGTGACCGGGCGAGGCCCACCGGCGTTGTAGCGCAGCAAGTCGCCCACCCCAATCAGAGGGATCTGTGGACGAGGAGCCAGCGGGCGAGGCGAGGCCGCCGTCCGGAAATGGATCTCGTAGGCCCGATGCCGAGGATCCTGCACGACCCATTCCACCTGGCCACGCGAGCCCAAACCGAAGCCTTCGAGGGCGTGTGGCACGGTCTTGTCAGTGGACACGTTCACCACCTTGATGGAGTTCAGATCAACCGCCGACGAGACCCCCGCCTGGCGCAGCAACCGGCCAAAACCGATGGTCGGATCAAGAGGCACTCTGGGGTACGTGATCTCGGACTTCACCTGAACGGCAATCGAGTAAGCCCCGATACCCGGAGACAGGGCACGGAGCTTGGTGGGGCCGCAACTGACATCGTCGAAATGCATGCCTGCCCCTCGGGAAGGGATGATCTCCAAGGCGGTCACGTCTTGCCAAAGATCGGAGAAACTCCCCTTCCCCGCGATTCGCGTCCAGCCGTCGCTGTCGTCTGTCGGCACCGTGATAGTCCACGACTGCCACTCTTTGGTTGCCGAATCGATGTCCGTGTCCCATTGCCATCGGCTGTCTCCGGACGAGACGGATAGGCGCGCGACACCACCATGGCTGTAGTAGTCGCTGATCGAGAATCTGAGCGCGAAGACGGCTCCGTAGCGGGCCCGGAGGTCGCCGAGCAGCTCCTTGGGGGCCGAGAACCTGGCGCTCGAATCGGCGTAGAGACAGCCCTTGCCCCGGTGCCCCTGCTCCATGCGGTGCCCTTGCGGGTAACGGTAATAGCCTGTCCATCCCCCATCACCCTTCGAGAAGTCCTCTGCGTACTGTGCCTGCACGGTCCCGATGGCAACAAAGCCGACGAGTAGAGCAATCAGCACCCACCGACTACGCCCCGCGTGTATCGTGTTCATCCTGCTTCCCGCCTCGTCCGTGTATATACAGACTGGTTGCCACATTCCCGAATTGAGGACGCCACTCTCTGACCGACAACACAGGCGGCCTGGTCCGGGCCACAAGGTTCTTGGCTCAAGTCCCGTAGGCTCGGCCAGCCACGCTGGTATTCTAGCTGCTTCAGCTGGCAAGTGCCAAGGCGACTCAACTCACAGGGGATCCCGGACCGTCGCGCAAAAGCTGAAGGCCATTCGCAAGTCCGTCTTCTGCCCCTCATACGGGGATCCAGACTGAGGCAACGCTACCGGGGAGAACGCAACCCTCGGCACGATGGGCATGGATGGACCAGGCTGGATTACCCGTTGGCGCAGCGACGGCACGTTGGCTCCCGAATGTGGGAGGCATCTGAGGCTGTCTGTCAACTGTCTGGGGACCTTCTTGAATGTGGGAGGGGCACCGTGTGCCGCGACTCCGGGGATCCCGAAGGCAGGAAGATCGCCGCACGCGGTGCGCCTCCCACATTCTGCCTGGTAACTCTCCTGACCGTGGGAGTGGCACCGGTTCGTCACCTGGCGTTGCGTTTCCCCAGATCATGGATCATGGCTCGGAATGAACAGCTGTGCCCGTCGCAAGACTTGTCAGCAGTCAAGTCGGCTACGGCATTCCGGCGGCCTGCGCCGACGCCTGTTAGGCAAGTCTAGATGGACTATAGGGCGCACCGCGTGCCGCAACTGCCTGAGGAGCTTCTTGAGTGTGGGAGGCGCACCGCGTGCGGCGATCTTCCAGTTCGCGAGTTGCGTCTGCTGTCCGCGACATCTATCCTGTCCGCCTGTGCTGATCAGTTGTGGGTTGCCTGGACCAACGCCTACGCGGCAGGAGAATATCATGGCAGTGGGAGCAACGATGAATCCAGAAAACACACTCCAGGCCGGCGCGGCGGTCAGCAACATCACCCCACCGTTGGGGGCGTCCCTGGACGGGCCGATCAGCAAGCCCGGACCAGCCACACACGTCCACGATGACTTGTTCGTGCGATGCTTGGCTTTGAGCGATGGGCAGACCACGCTGGCCATTGCCGTGTGCGATAACACCATGATTCGCGATGACGTCTTTGCCGCCGCCAAAGCACGGGTGACGGAGCTCACCGGCGTGCCGGCCAAGAACATCATGATGACCGCGACCCACAGCCACAGCACCCCCCGGGGCATCGGCATCAGCCAGGCGCCGATTGACCAGGCATACCTTGCGTTCCTCAGTCAACGCATCGCGGACGGGGTCTGTCGAGCCATCAACCAGCTGGTGCCCGCGCGGATTGGCGTGTGCACATTCAAGAAGCCTGAACACCTACACAACCGCCGTTGGCATATGAAGCCCGGAAGCGTCCCCAACAATCCATTCGGGCAGAGCGGCGAGGCCGTCCGCATGAACCCACCCCGGGCAGACGAGAATCTTGTGGAACCGGCCGGCCCCACCGATCCCCAGGTCACTGCCATCTCCGTGCAAAGCAGGGAAGGCACGCCGCTGGCCCTGCTTACCAACTACGGACTGCACTACGTGGGCGGGGTCCGGCGAGGAGAGGTCAGCGCCGACTACTACGGGATGTTCTGCCGATACCTAACCGAGAGGGTCGGAGAGGGTCTGCAGGACCCGCCATTTGTGGCGATTCTGGCCAATGGTGCCAGCGGCAATGTCAACAACGTTGACTTTGGCAAGGCCGCAGGGAGGAAATGGGCACCCTACGAGAAGATGCGCCTGGTGGCCCGTGACCTGGCGGATGCCGTGCTTGAGGCCATCGCCGACATTCCCCACGACGACGCTCCCCAACTGGCTGCGGCGACCGGCGAACTAAAACTGGCGATCCGGAAGCCTGATTCACAACGCCTACAATGGGCCCGATCCGTTCTGGAAAGGGGGCGCCGAGAAACGTCACATCCATATGAACACATTTTCGCCCATGAGGCGGTCTT
>JABGQJ010000779.1 GCA_018648945.1 Victivallales bacterium | reverse complement strand
ATCCCCGGCAGCTTCAGATAGACCTGGCTGTGATCCCCCCGCCCGTACGCATACCCGCTCCCCTTCGCGTCGTTCACCGTGCAAGTCGCCCACCCCGCCAGCGGGATCAACCCGCCCATCAGCTTCTCGCCCTTCCTCGCTCCGCCCCGGCTCGTCTGTCCTCCCGCCATCACATTCGGCGTCGGCCACCCCACCAGCCGCAGGCCATGGCCTCTCACCGGCCGGCCGCACAACGCCTCCACCTTGCGGCTGTAGTCCGTGTTCCCCGCCGCGTTGTTGCCGTTCTGGGCACCGGTCCCCGCCATCGGCGTCGGCCACCCCGCCAGCTGCGCGACCACGTCGAGCGTGTCCGTCGATAGGCACCCATTCCTGACCCGCCCCCCTTGATACCCACCCTCCCAATCCCGCCCCCTCGGCGTCGGCCACCCAGAACAACCGCTGTCGGATATGTGGAGCTCCGACCAGCGTCCGTCCCAGCTCCACCCACAGATCGAGAACCTCCTCAGCGGCCGCCCACTCCCCAGCATCCTCGAGCGCCCAATGCATCGTTTCCAGGCGCTCGCGCACCCATCGGAGAGACGGATCAGCGTCTCCCTTCGCCCCGACGCTGTGTGCGCCCAATACCGCGTACCCGCAGGCGTAGCCTTCTCCCTCCACGTCTGCCTGTACTCCATCGATCCAGCCGTGTCCAATCGCGCTCGCAACCTGCTCCCCAAAGACGACTGCAGGCTTGCACTCCGCAATGAGGCGTCGGAACTCCGGCCACAGATTTCGGGGATCATCGTCTCCCCCTTGCTTCCCTGCCGAACTGTACGGCTGACACGGGCAGCTCCCCGTCCACACCCCTCGCCACTCCCCACCTCCCGCGAGCCGCAGCGCCTCCGCCCATCCCCCGATCCCCGCGAAGAAATGGCACTGGTCATACCCGGCAAGATCAGCTGAATCGACATCCGCAATACTCCGTTCATCCACCACACCTTCCGGGATCACCCCCGCCTTCATCAACTCCCGCAGCCACTCAGCCGCCCCCCGGTCGAACTCGTTGTAATACACCGAGAGCATGGTGCTACAGTTCCTCCAGCACCGCCGGATCCAGCTCGTATTTCGCGATCTCGCCAGGCACCAACTCCGCGCCTGGGATCTCCTCCCCCGCCTTCAGCTTCTTCGTCACCGCCTTCCCGATCGGCTTTGCCGACCGCTTGATCGCCCCCTCCATCCCGTTCGCCTCCAGCCAGGCGACCACCTTGTCCGCCGAGGAGATCACCGTCCGCGTACTGCTTTGCAGCCCATACCTGCCATGCGTCGTCTTCCTCATCCTCGGCTTCCGGAACAGATCCGGATGCGCCAGCACGAACTGGGCCAGCCGGCCCTCCAGCGCCAGGAGCTGCGTCCGCTTATCCGCCGTCGCCTGGTCGCAGGCATCCAGCGCCCGTTGCACCTGGGCCTCCCGTTTCGCCTCCTCCCGGAGAATCGCCACCTTCGCGGCCGCGATCTCACCGAGGACCCGGTCGGCATCCTCCACCGTCGTCTCGTGCGTCACTGCCAAATGCTTGCTCGTCATGGTCCGTCTTTCCTTTGTTCCGTTCTGACTACTGGCACCCGCGCCTTACGGGGCCAGTTCTGACCTTGTCCCGCCCTGGCGGGATTCTGACTCCTGTCCCTATTCATCACGCCACCTCCAGCCGTTCCGGGAGCAGCGCGCGCGGGCCCCGGCAATAGAAGCGGTACAGCGCCGCCTCATGCTCCACCTGTCCGGGCACGGCAAAGACCATCTGCACACACGCCCGGCCATACTGCAGGATCGCCCCGCGAATCACATCGATGTAGTCTGGCCACTCCAAAAAGCACCCGCCTCGCTTCCCCTTCGCCTGCCGCACATAGTTTCTCGGCTCCGGATCCCCGGCCCGGCAATAGCGGTAGTCCATGATATCCTCCCAGTGGACCACGTCCCCCCTCGAATCACGCCCGAAGCACCGCTTGATATCCACCAGCAGTTCCCCATCCCCCTCCTGACTCCTGACTCCCGACTCCTGACTCCTGTCTCCTGTCCCCTTCATCCCACCACCTCCTCATCGTCCCAGCTCCCCCCCGCCTCGCGCCACTTCTTCGCCAGCGCCAGGTGTTGCCAAGTCATCGGCTGCCCCATCCCCTTCGCCGCCGAGGCCGCCTTGCGCAGATCCTCGCACAGCGTCCGCAGCCTCCCCTCCGACGCCTTCGCGATCTCCCCGCCCAGCTTCACCAGCTTCGCGTCCGGCTCCACCCCGCCATAGCAGCGGATCATACTCTCCACCTCCCCCACGAAAACCTGATCCGAGCGCACGATCACCCGGTAGCTCATTCTCCCCACGAACTGCTCCAGGATCTCGCACTGTGGACCATGCAGCATCGCCTGCCAGTAGCAATTTGTCACGATGAGCGCGATCGCGCACCCCGTCGTGTCCTGCAAATCCCGGACGAACTCCAGCGGCGTCTCCCCGCTCCGTCTCCCCGTCGGCACAATGTGCCCCGCCTCGTCCAGGATCAGCATCTTCCGGGGCCCCATCGCCTTCGCGATCAGCGTCTCCACCGCCGCCGTATCCTTGCGCCGGCTCGACTGGTCGATCGCATGCGCCACCCCCGCCACCAGCTTCGCCCTCGTGCAGCGGCTTGGCACCCGCACATACACCGTCCGGCCATGGTTATTGCAGCGCGCCCACTCCTTCGCCGTCTCCGTCTTGCTGCACCCCGTGGGGCCGCTGATCAGCACCGCCGTCGCATTGTCCCGCGCATAGTCCAGCCCGTCCCAGATCTTCCGCGTCACCGGCGTATGGATGAAGCTGCTCACATGCCCAGCCTCCACCCGGCTGCGCAGGATCGAGATCCGCTCGCAGAAATTCTCCAGCCTCGCCTCGTACGTCCCCTTCAGCGTCTTGTAGATCGGCGCCCAGGTCATCCCCAGACGCTCCTCCAGCAACACCCGGTCCCCATCCAGCTCCTTGTGTGCATAGCTCCAGAGCCATTCCAGCAACTCCACCTGCCCAGCATCCGCCCGGCCGTCCCGCCGGTAGATCGCCACCGCCTCCTGGAACTGCCCCAACGACAGATTGATATTCCGCTTGCTCTTCTTACCACTCATAGTCTTCGCCCTCTTGTTGCCTGCCTCTATTCATAGCCGCCTCGAACTCCGCCATATCCATGCCGTCGTCCTCGGCCAGCTCGTCAACGTCCGTCGCATTCCCGATCAGCATATTCTCCTCGAACTCCGCCAGTTCCCGCGCCTCGTCCTCTCCCATCCCCTCCCCATTCGATGTTCGATGTTCGATGTTCGATGTTCGACGTTCTCCCTTGAGCCTCCTCGTCCTCCTCACCTCCTCATACTCGCTCACCTCCACGATCCCCGTCACCTGCCGCCCGTCCGTCTCCCCCTCGCCGATCATTTGCAGCACCCGCTGCGGATCATTCTGCACCTGGCGCCGGCCCGTCAACTCCTCGAAGCCGTCGGTCGCCTGGGCCCCGATCGCGTTGATCACATGCTTGATCTCGCCCAGGAGCTCCAGCTCCTCCGCCTCCGCGAACATCCCCACCTGGCGAACCGCCGGGCAAAACGCCACGAACACATCCTCCGGAGTGAATACAAAGATCCCCGCCGGCACCTCGCGCCAGACCTTCC
>JABGQJ010000778.1 GCA_018648945.1 Victivallales bacterium | reverse complement strand
ATACGCGCCGCGATTGTCGAACAACCAGATCAGCACGACGCCATGGCCTTGGCCATCCTGAGTGGCCACGGTCCCTCGGTGATTGCTGACTGGCGTCGCCACCCCATGGTCACGAAAACCGTCTCCCAGGTCTTCGGTAGCACCCATCGCGGCGGCGGCGATCAGTAGCATGCCAAAGGCAGCGCCACTGCGGGCAATGGAGGAGAGGGAATCCGGCATAGGGTATTCTCCGTTCGGTTGGGCGTGCAGGAGCGAGCGTGCCTTGAACTCAACTTCGCGAGGGACCGCTACTATAGGGCCATGTTAGCGCGGGGTCAGGCGCAGTCCCTGCATTCCATGCGGGTCACGGCATCCGGGTCAAAGCCACTTCTGCATGGCAGAAAGGGAAGGTACGTGGGAACGAAGTGGCATGGACCGCTCTCTCAACCCATGGGCTTCCCCTACATCCCGCAACGGCGTCCCGACAACTGATTCATATGGAAGGCACGACGATGGATATCTTTGCCAACATCCCCAAGATCCAGTTCGAAGGCCCCGATTCGAAGAACCCGTTCGCATTCAAGATCTATGACCCCAGCCAGATGGTTGCGGGCAAGACCATGCGCGAGCACCTGCGGTTTTCCGTCGCCTACTGGCACACGTTTTGTGGCACCGGCGCCGATCCCTTTGGGGAGGCGACCATGCTTCGTCCCTGGAACGCGTCCGCCGATCCGCTCCAGCAGGCCGAGGCCAAGATGCGTGCCGCGTTTGCGTTCTGCACCAAGCTCGGAGTCGACTACTACTGCTTCCATGACCGGGATATATGCCCCGAAGCGGACACGCTCAAGGAAACCAATGCCCGGCTGGACAGGACCGTGGCGCTGGCCAAGGAGCTTCAGGCGGACACCGGCATCAAGCTGCTCTGGAACACCTCCAACATGTTCAGCCACTGCCGGTTCGCCAATGGTGCCGCGACCAACCCGGACGCCGCCGTGTTCGCCTACGCCGGAGCCCAGGTCAAGAAGATGCTGGAAGTCGGCCTGGAGCTGGGCGCGGAGAACTACGTGTTCTGGGGGGGGCGCGAAGGCTACGATACTCTGCTTAACACCGACATGAAACGCGAGCTTGACCACCTGGCCAGCTTCCTGCACATGGCCGTCGACTACGCGCGGAAAATCGGCTTCAGAGCGCAGTTCCTGATCGAGCCCAAGCCCAAGGAGCCGACGAAACATCAGTACGACTTTGACGCGGCCACGGTGATCAGCTTCCTCAAGAGCTACGATCTGGAGCCGCACTTCAAGCTGAATGTCGAGGCCAACCACGCCACCCTGGCCGGACACACCTTCGAGCACGACCTGACCGTTGCCTCGACGAACGGGTTGCTGGGCAGCGTCGATGCGAACCGGGGCGACATGTTGCTCGGCTGGGATACGGACCAGTTCCCCGTCGATCTTGCCAGTGCCACCAAAGCCATGCTGGTGATTCTGGGGCAGGGAGGGATTGGCCGTGGCGGCCTGAACTTCGATGCCAAGGTGCGCCGGCCCTCGACCGATCTGGAGGATCTGTTCTTCGCCCACATCGGGGCCATGGATGCCTTCGCCTTCGGCTTGAAGACCGCCGCGCGGATCATCGCCGACAGGGCGCTGGCCGGCCCTCTTGCCGAACGCTACTCCTCGTTTGACTCGGGCATCGGGGCCAGGATCGAAGCCGGAGAGGTCGGGCTTGAGGAGTTGGAGACCTATGCCCTTGCCAATGGTGAACCCCAGCAGCGAAGCGGCAGGCAGGAGCTGCTGGAGAACATCCTCAACCAGTACCTCGCCAGATAGGCTTGCTGGCCGGCGTGCGTCCAGAGAACCGGCGGGGCACCAGTAGCTCTATTCTGGCTTGTGGACCTCACCGTGCTGAGCACGAGCATCGCGTAATCTGGCCGTCACTTGCCGGGCTGGCTTCTGCCCCAACGGGGCAGCGTATCAGAGCCCAGGGTTGCGCCGAAAGGCGCTACCCTGGGTTGCTGTCCCCCTCCCGATCAACCCCAAACGGGGTTGCGTAATCCCGCGGCGCTGGCCAGTACCCGGTTTGCCATGTCGAGAAGACCCGCCAGATTACTGGGCGACAAGGCCTTGCCCAGTTCGGAGAGGAAGCTCATGCCCCAATCGCTAGCCGCCATCTACCTGCACCTCGTGTTCTCCACCAAGAACCGCGTCCCCTGCCTTCTGGATGCAGGAATGCGTTCGGAAATGCACAGTTTCCTTGCGGGAGTCTCCCGTGGGGTGGGATGCCAGACACTTCTCGTAGGCGGAGTAGAGGACCATGTGCATGTCCTTGGGCGCCTGGGACGAAGCACGACGGTCGCTGACTGGGTCAAGGAGGCAAAGAGGGTCTCCACGACGTGGGTGAAGACCCGCGATCCTCAGTTGCGCAGTTTTGCATGGCAGGCGGGGTATGGCTCATTCTCGGTAAGTCCTTCCCAGGTGGATGCTGTGCGTACCTACATCGAGGGGCAGGAAGCCCATCACGCGAAACTGTCATTCCAGGATGAGTTCCGGGCCCTGGTCCGCAGGTCGGGCGAGGTATTGGATGAGCGATATGTCTGGGATTGAGCAACGGCAGCGGTCCGGGGATTCCGCAACCCCGGTGGGGTTGAGGGAGGAGGGGACGGCCTACCCCAGGTAGGTGCATAGCACCAACCTGGGGCTCTGGAACGCAACCCCGATTGGGGTTGAAGAGCAGTGGGACGGGCGGGGCACCAGCGCTAGACGCCTGGCTTGACGCCCGCCGCCTACTCCAGGCCGCGCAGGATGGCCTGCCGGTCGGACAAGGGGGTGCGGAGACCGGCATCAAGGACGACTTCGAGGGCGATGAAGCACGGTTCGACCATGTCGTCGAAGCTGGCCGCCCAGGAGCTGCATTCGAGAGTCAGGGCCAACCCGCCGCTGGTCAAGGAGACGAGATTGTTGAAGTTGAGGGTGCGGGTCGGTGCCTTCTTGGGCTTGCCCTCGCGGAGTCCAGCCTTGGCCAGCCGACCGTTGATCTCGTCGGCGAGGTCCATGCCGCGCCCGACCAGCACCTGGTAGTTGATCTCGGACGGCATGATCATGAACGGCGTGCCTTCGCAGGAATGCCCGTTGAAGAGGAAGTCCGCGCCGTAGCGCTCGACCAGACCCAGCACGGCCCGCGCCTCCTCGGTACGGATGTTACCCGGCGTCGCGTCGTGCATGATGTTGTAGCCGTCGGCGTTGGGGTAGCCGCCGGGGTGCTTCACCCGGTCGAGCGGCAGCGGGAAGTGCTCCTTGCTCTCGCGCCATTCGATGGGGCGGCCGTCGGGCCACTCGCCCTGGCAGGCCTTGCGGAAGGTCGCCTTGTCGGTGCCCTTCAGGTGGTCGGGCGAGATGGCCCGCCCGTCCATGTTGACGCAGGGCAGGAAGATGATCCGGTAGCGGTCCAGCAGCTCCAGGATGCGCGGGTACGTCCGGCCCCGGAAGTCCGTGCCGGTCTCGATCATCTGGATCATGTTCAGGGTCGCCACCACGCCCTCGGGCTCCGCGCCGTGGAACCCCGTCGCCCAGACGATGGTCTGCTTCTCGGGTTCCCCGTAGTAGCTCGCATAGCTGCCGGACGAGCCCGCAGCCGACCAGTTGCTCTGGCGTGGCTGGTCGTCGAAGGTGCCGTAGAAGACGGCGTAGA
>JABGQJ010000777.1 GCA_018648945.1 Victivallales bacterium | reverse complement strand
CCCATGTCCCCCGCCACGCAGCAGCTTTTCATGCAGCAGATCGCTCCGATCCTGATGGCCGCGGTGCCCCGGGCGGTCGCGCCCGTGGGCGCCGAAGACGCCGACGAACTGGTCCAGGACGCCATGGCCACCGCCTGCGATGCCGTCGATCGCCTCGAAAGGAGAGGCAAGCGGATCATCCCCCGGTCGGTGGCCTACTACGCGATCCAGCGCCTGAAGTCCGGCCGGCGCTCGACCGGTTCCGGGCGCACCGACGTGATGTCGCCGGGTTGCCGGCTCGACGGCAACTGCAGCCTGACGTCGATGGACGAGCCCCTGCGCGCCGGCGACGACAGCGAGGAGCCGACCCTGGGCGACGCGATCGCGGGCCGCGGGGACGACCCCTCCCAGATGGCCGTGCGCAACGCCGACTGGAGCGAGTTCATGGGCGGACTCGACCGCGCGCAGCAGTACATCGTCTGGGCCACGGCCGAGGGCGAGAGCCTCAACCACCAGGCCGCGCGGCTGAAGGTGTCCGCGCCGTCGGCGTGCCAACGCCGGCACACGATCGGTCGCCGGGCGCGGCATTTCTGGGGCGACTCGGTGCTGGCGGACGCGCAGGCGCAGCCGCTGTGGCGCCGGCAGATGCAGCCGAGGTGAAGGGCGGCGTGCCGGTGGGCGAACCGATGGCAGGACCGGAATTCCGCAGGGCAAGCCCTCCTCCGCCGCAGCCCGGCGGGGGAGGGCCAAGCCCTTTCTTTAGGTAGGCCAGGCGGAGCGGGGACCGCGTTCCCGGAAGTGGCCTGCTTCGAGCGACCGCGTTCCCGGAAGTGGCCTGCTTTGGGCGCCCGCTGCCGCACGAGGCATGCCTCCGGTTGTGGTGGTGCTGGTGGGATTTTTCAAGAATTCCCCCAGTTTCACCACCTGCCAGCCGGGCCCGGCTCCCTTCACGGCGACAAATACCGAATACGGCCCCGGTAACAGGGCTTCCGTGACCCGAGACGGGAAAACGGCCTGAACCTTCTTCGCGCGACCGGTGAGGTCGGCGCCGGAAACCTGGTACATCGGTTCGGTTCGCACCGCGCCCACGTTCCATTCGGGCGGGGCTTCGGCCAACATACCCGGCCGCGCAAAGGCGGTGGCATGAATCGCGTGTTCCCCGCCGCAGATCCTGTAGCGCACCACGACGGCGTCTCCCGCAATGATCTTCTCCGGCGCCAGCGACACCTCGCGGATCGTCAACTCCTCCGCGACCAGCACGGACGGACACAACAGACAGCAGAATCCCAGGAACAGCCAACTCAGAACCCAGCGTTTCGCGTCAGGATAGCCCATTCTCCAGTCGGCCTCCATTGCGCTCTCATGGTTGGGGATTGTAGGACATCTCAACTCGCTGCACCGTGATCGGGGTTGCCTCGGGACAGGAAATGCGGACGACCTGCGCGGTCGTTGGGGTCAATGCGGCAGCGGGCACGGCGAAGGCCATCGTACGGGCCCCGCCCTTTCCTGCATCGTCCCTGAGCCGACCTGTCTCCTGCCCATTCACCCGAATCGACGGCTCGACTGCGGCGGCACCCTCGGGGGGGATGAATTCGCACAGCACTTCACATTGCCCAGCACCCGGCGTCACGGGACCCAGACGGAGAGAGAACTCCAGTTCAGTGCCGGTCGCCGGAAGCGGCGGGGCGTACTTCTCCGCAGGCACCGTGATATCGCGGTAGGTCACCGCCACGCGGCGCGGGAACTTCAGCAACTCATCGAGGGAGCGCATGGCCCGGCGCACAGGCAGCCAGGCACCCGCGGGATGGAAGTAGTTGAACAGGTAGACCGCATCGGCGCCACTGGACAGGACCTCGACGGCCGCTCCGGTGGCTAGGTCCGGGGAGAGGGCCGCTGCCGAGGCGTGCGGCGATGGCCGGTAGAGAATCTCCAGCCCCCCGGCCAGCGTCACCTCCGACGCGCCCAGCAACTTTCGCCACTGCTCCATGGGCAGGTCGAATTCGAGGGTCGCCCAACGCGGGGTGACGACGAGCAGATCGATCAGATCGGCCTTGGCCCAGCCGACCGCGTCAAACCCCATGCCCAACGCCGTTTCGGGTCGTGACGGCACGCGCACCCCCAGGCGGACCGGATGCCCACGCCGTGCGGCCGCATCCGTCGTCAACTGGCGGATCTCGCGTAGCCAGGCGGTAAGGACCGGCACGCCCGCCGCCTCGCTGCCGACGCTGAAAACATAGGGTTCCCGCATGAAATCCAGCTCGAGACCGTCAAGGTCATAGCGCTCAAGGGTTTCCACGATGAGGGCCTTGTAGAAGTCCCGGACTTCCGGATGCGCGTAGTCGAGACAACGCGCAAAGTAGTCTGTGCGGCCTTGGAGGAGAAACTGCGGATTCTCCTTCCAGAAGCTCCCATGGAACGGGTGGTCCGGAACGTCGTTGTTATGGCAGTCGTTCATCCTCAGCGTGATCCAGGGCGAGACGCCGCGCTGCCGGCAGCGCTGGATGACTCGGGCGGGGTAGTCGATGCCTTGTTCATGGACCGTAAGCATGTTGTCGACCCCCTTGCGGTATCGGGGAATGTCAGCGGCGGCCAGCGGCGCCAGAAAGGGCTGATCGTCCGGACCGGCCGAGTCGTAGCCGTCCCAGAAGGCTTCCCACGCGTCGCTGCGGCAGTTCGTGCGGCGGGCGTTCGTGTTGCAGAGCAGCACGGTCGTGCCCGCGTCCGTAATTTGGTCCACATATCGGTCAATGAGTTCACCGGCTTTGCCGGCGGGGATCGCCGGTTGCGTCCAGAAAAACTCCGTACAGTCTTCGTTGTGGAACAAGGCGTTCATGGACCAGGCCTCCCTAGATAACTCTTGCGCGATGCTGCCGGACACCATCAACCCCAGGCAGAGCCCAAGCAAAGGGCTTCGCTCAACACGTACCGAGTTCATGGGCGTAACACTCCATGGTGTCAGAGATCGTCCCGACCTGGCCAGCGCCAGTGCACCAGGTCCCCACTGGGTAAAGAACCCCGCCCAAAGGACGGGGCATTGATTTACCCCCTGAAAGGGGGCAGGTCAACCACCTCCGTCACCGAGTCGCCCATCACCCGGCATCGGTACTTCGGCACCCAGACCACGTGGGGCTGGCAGTGCCAGAGTGCGTGCGGTAGCTTTTGGAGCCTGCTCACTGCACGTTCTCTTTGCGCCTGTAGTTGCGGCACAACTCAGACAAGGGTAGCCCTGCAGGGGGCAGGTTCCCCCAATCCATTCGGGATTGGCCTATCCCAACTTGCCTCGGAAGAGGGGGCGGTTTTCCCTTTTTTGAGGATTTCCTGAGCACAAGACCATTTTCCGTTTGTGCTCAGCCGCCGGGAATGTAGTGACCTAATATGCGTTCCTGTCTTGCATATAGTTGGTTTTGGTGCTATCTTCGCGCACATGTACATCCGCGAGACCAAAACCGAGAACCGCAAGACCGGCAAGGTCTACGTGAAGCACACGCTGGTGGAATCGGTTCGCACTCCGAAGGGCCCGCGCCAGCGCACGGTGATGCAGTTGGGGCGCCTGTCGCTGCCGCGCAAGCACTGGCCGTCCCTCGCCATCGAGCTGGAGCGCCGCATCGCGGGGCAGGCGGAGTTCGAGCGTCTCGGACTCGCCCCGGTCCCCTCCGTGCTGAAGGCCGCCGACAGCGCCATGGACAG
>JABGQJ010000776.1 GCA_018648945.1 Victivallales bacterium | reverse complement strand
TACCCGTCCGCACAGCGCCAGGCCTTCGGATTCCACTTTAGGCGCGAGTCTACCGCGGTCGCGTCCGCAAAGGGTTCCTCGAACACCGTCCGGTTGGCCGGCGCGCCAACTCCGGGCAGGGCCGCCACCAGAACCCCAAGAGCCACCAAAGCCAAACGTCCTGTCCGTGCGGTACGCATGCTGTCTTTTCCTTCGGATGATGTCGTCAGCGCAGTGACATGCCGTTGCCAGCGCCAAAGAAGGGCTTGGCCCCGTCGATCTTGATGCCTACGCATACGGGTGGGCCGGAGCGCCGCAGCTCAACCCAGCCCGGAGCGCCGTCGGCAGGCACATCCAGCTCGATCACATTGGCTTGTTCGGCCACCACATCCACGACTGTTTCGTGTGTCTTTCCGGCAACACTTACGGCGAGTGTCTGCTTGCCCAGCGCCCGGCGATACCCCCAGAGAACCCGGATCTGCTTCTTCCCGGCCGGCACCCGGAATGAGAGTCGCGTGCCCGAGTACAGATGCACCGGGTAGCACGGTTTCTTGGCCCACTCGTTCTGCACTTTGGGCTGGTCAGGGATCTTGGCCCGCTTGTCGATTCGCTCCAAGCGTGAGCGGTAGGTTGTCGGGGCGGCAAGCCGGCGGTCGATTTCCTGGTTCGCCAGCGCGATGGCCGCCCAGTAGTCCTCCGGGTAGCCGCTGAGGCTAAAGTAGTTGCGTACGCGATCCGCGCTGCGCCAGAGGGACATGGATCCCGGCCACACCCAGTAGCTGTGACCGTAGAGGGCGAAGTTGAACATCTGCGCGGCGAAGGAATGCGGGTTGGCCGGAGGATGCTTCAGCGTCCACAGGGTGCCACCATGCACGACTGGGGCATCCCAGCGCTGGTAGCGGCCCAGCTTCGTGGTGATCGCCCGCTCGCTATAGCCGGTTGTGTAGGTCCCTTCATCGAAGTCGAGGATGGGCATGTGCCGGGTTCCCAACCCCCGCGCCATGCCGCGCCGGAACCAATCGTCGCCGGTGCTGAGATGCATGACGGCGAGGCAGAAGTCGGGGTTCACTGCCTGGAGCCGCTTCCGCACGCTGGTCAGAACACCTTCGAGTCGCGCCTGCTGGTGAACGAAGAGCTCATCGCGCAGGCCCTGCTTGGCGAGCCAGTCGAAGCGGACGTTGCCGTCCTCGGCGAGGTGGGGGTCCGCAATCCCCTTGGCTTTGAGAAAGCTCTGCAGGCACTCGTCGCAGATGCACTTCTCTGGCGAGCCGCCGATCGGCATGACGATACTCCAGATCTTGCCCCGCTCTTCCTCGGACTTGAGGTGGTTCTTGTACCAGGAACTGAAGTAGTACGACTCGGGATCCAGTCCCGCGCCCACAATGACGGGGTAGGTCTTCGACAGTTCGGCCATGACCATGGCCCGCCGCAGGAACGATCCCTCCCAATACTCCCGCGAGGCGGGGCACGGTTGCGGACCGCGCACGCTCAGGCGCGTCAACGCGCGGGTGTAGGCGGGTACTGAATCGCAGTCGTAGCGTCCGCATCCCCAGCCCAGATACGGAATGATCCGGATGCCGGCTGCCTGGGACGCGGCGCATAGCTCCTCCAGCCTGGCGCGCCATTTGGCCAGCTCCTCGTCGGTCTTGAAGGGCATACCCCAGGCCCACGCGGCCATCAGGGCCAAGTTGCAGCCTGCCAACTTGCAGTCGCGCAGGGAATGCAGCGCCACGGGAGTGCCGACGTACTGGCTCTTGCCCCGTGCATCGAGAACCCAGTGTTCATTGCGCAAGGTGATCGTGAACGGGTTCCACATGGCCGGACCGGAGTTGACCAGCAGGACATGGGTCCCGTCCGTTTGGGCGGGGATGCGGACCTCCTGGCTGGTTCCCGCAGCGACGACCCCCTGGCCGATGATCTTCCCCTGCGGACCGAATACCGCGTAGACAGCCTGGGTGAACACGGACTCGCCCTTCTCCGCCGCGAGGGCGAAGTGGATGGGCTCCCCTGCCTTTGCCCGGATGCGAAAATGGCTCTGCCCGCGCAGATGCATAGCTGCTGGCTCAATCGTCGCATCCGCCTTCGCCAACCCGTCCTCGGGCATCTTCGGTCCCGACACCACCATGTAGGAAATGCCTCGGAGTCGCTCTGAATCGATCCAGCGCATGGCGGGGGCGACCTCGGGCCCGAGTACGCGGCGTACCGGCTTGGGTTGCGTACCGGACAGGCCAACGCCCATGGCCGGGCGGAAATCGAGCACCTTGCCGTTGGCCTCCACCGTTACCAGAAGGTCGACTTCACTGTCGCGCTCGCGCTGCAGAGGGAACACGCTGGTGGGCGGCACGCCCGCGCCGAACTGCCGGGCCTTGCCATCCTGGAGCAGGTAGCCCTTGATGATGGCATCTGCCGGCGCGTCCTTGGCCGTCACATGGATGCGGTTCTGGCCGATGACCGGCTGGTTCAGGGAGAGGGACGAAAGGCGCGCCTTGCTGGGTGGGCCGAACACAAGCCGCCCGAACCGGGCCGGGTTGTGGAAGGGGCCAAACGTTGGCGACCACGCACTCGTTTCGCCAGGCACGAGCCGCCGGGTCCGGCAGAAGTTCGCCAGCGCCATGCGGGGATTATCCATGCCGATGCTGGCGCGTGAGATTCGCATCTCCACCGTCCAGCCCGTCTTGCCGAGATGGACCGCCCCCTGCCACTCGCCGTTCCAGGTGGCATCGCTGCCGCGCGCATCATAGCGATTGCCGGATACGTCGAACGAGAAATGGTAGAACGCCGGGGCAAGCGCGTCGGGCATAAGGAACACCTCCACGTGGTCCCGGGCAAAGATCGTCATCGAGTCTGGGGCGAGTGTCGCCGGCTTCAGCTTGTCCATCTCCGCTTCGGCACACTCGAAGGCGACGTAGACGAACTCCGCGTCGATCCCTACCCAGGCATGGGTGGCGCGTGCGGAGGGTTCGCCCGACTGGAAGTGACGGAATGCCGTGCCCCCGTCGGCCTGGACCCATTCGCCGTCACCAAGCTGACCGTCCAGCGTCGGCGGGCGGGAGAACGCACCCACATTGCGCAACGGCGTCTCCGTGCCGATGGGTTGTGCTGCCGCGGGATGAGCCGCGCTCAGCAGGGCTCCGATCAGGACTGTCAACAGCCATCCACTTCCTGGTCCAAGAACCTTCTCCGCAGGGCTCGTATTCATGGGGTCCTCACAGTGTGGCCAGACGGACTGAGTGGCCCTGATCCGGTGGGTAGCGCTTCCGTCTCGTGCGGACCTACCATAGGTGGATCGGTATAGCAGGACAAGGCTCTGCCGGTGGCGATCCGGTTGGCGGCCTACTCCGCTATTCCCCACTTGGCCGCGAGGTACTTCTGCACCGCTTCCATTTCGTCGAACCGGAGCGTGCGGCCGAACACCAGGGCCTCGCCGATATCGCCGCCGAGGGCCTGCCCCTCCGACGCCGACGCGCCCAGGACCGTGATCGTTCCCAGGGCCGCGCGGTTGCGCTCCTGAATCGTGAAGACCTGGGCCTCCCAGGTGGCAGTTTTCGCCCCGCCAGGTGCGCCGATCATCCAGTTCGGCGTGACCCACTCCTGTCCGGCGCCGTTGAAGCTCGCGATGATCCGCTGCCACGAAGGCCCGCGGGCTGCCAGCGCCTGCGACACCACGAAGACAACCACCGGGCCTGGCTC
>JABGQJ010000775.1 GCA_018648945.1 Victivallales bacterium | reverse complement strand
TCAGTCTTCCACACGGATCCCGTTCATCGTGAAGTACCCGCATGCCATGGGCGTCCCGACTGGGAACTGTGATCGGCCCGCCGAACTGCGTGATGTCATGCCCACCGCGCTGGATGTGGCGGGAGTCAATATCCCTGGCACGGTGGATGGTGTCAGCCTGCAGGCCGTCTGTCGAGGAGAGTCGTCATTGCGTGACTACCTGCACGGTGAGCACTGTACCTGCTACAGCACGAGCGATGAAAACCAGTTTGTCACCGATGGCAAGCGCAAGTATATCTGGTTCCCGCGGACGAACCGCGAGCAGTTCTTTGATCTGGAAGCAGATCCCGAAGAGCTGCACGACCTTATCAAGAACACTGACCGGAGTGCTGAAATCGATGGCTGGCGCGGACGGTTGATCGCGGAGCTGGACGCCCGTGACTGTGGGCTGGTCGCAGGCGGCAAGCTCATCAAGCAAGACCAACCGATCGTCTCTCCCTGGCGTGACAAGCCGCGTTCTGTAGAGTAGCGGATCCCGGAACGGGCAACCCCCCGCGTGCCATGTGGCAGACCTTCAGCCTGCCGGGTGGGGGGTGGGACGTCAACCCGGGGCGACGCTACGCTTACCCCGGGCTCTGGAATGTTGGCCCTCCAGGCCATGGGGGTGTTGCCCCAGAAGGGCCTGTGGGCCAGAGACTGGCACTCCATCCCCTCTTGACCTTGGCTTCGCCGCCCCAGCGGGGCATGATTCCCGTGGCGATCGCCACGCGTGGCCTTAGTCGGTGCTCTCCCCCCTGGGCGCGCTGAGCACCAGCTCGGCATCTTCCACCCATGGCGGGTCGCCACGCGTGGCCCTCGGGTTGGCGTGGTCGCCGGAGCATAGCGGATGTCCTTCGCCCGCCAACACGTCCCATGCCAAGCTGGTGCTTGGCGTTCCCAGGGGGGATGCCAGCAAGCGATGAGCGCGTGACGACAAAGACGGAAATGTGCGGACCGGCAACCACAGGAAGGAGGGGCATGGGCACAAGTCCATGACTGCCCCGTAGGGAGCTCCAATCACGGCAGTCCGATCGTGCCCGTCACTCTCGCCCTTTCCCCGCGCGCAGTTCGTACATCTGCTGGCCGATCTTGCGGGCGGAATCGATGATCTCCTGGTACGGCGTGTCGCAGATGTCCACGAAACCGATCTGGTAGTTCTCGCCATCCCCACGCCCCGTGACGTTCTGCTCGCGGAACTGGAACCAGTGGGTGCCGACGATGTTCGGGTGCGTGAGGGCCTGCTTCAGGTAGTGTTCGTAGGCATAGGCCCTCTGTTCCTGGCTGGCAACGCCGCGCAGGCCGGTGTGGATCATGCCGCGATCCAGGGCCCCGAAGTGGAACTCGCCGATGACGATGGGCAGATCGACGCCCTTTAGCATGGTCAGATCGGACACGGTGAAACGGTAGCGGTTGATACTCAGGACATCACAGTACTTGGCTGCCGCCGCGACGATGTGGGGCTTGCTGCCATGGGGGAACGCATGGCCATGCAGGCGGCTGCCCAGGTAGAGCTTGTGCGGAGCGACTCGCTTCACTTCCTCGCGCACGATCTGGTAGTAGAGATTCGCATCCATGCCTTTGCGCCAGCGGATCTCGTTGTCGACAAAGTAACCGATGCACCATGGGTCATTGGCCGTTGTGTCTCTCTCTTTCGCCAGACGCTTCCGCAGCGCTTCCCGGAACAGGTCGGGGGTCTTGAGCAACCCGGCCAGCGCCTCCTTGCCATAGCCGGCGTAGTGGATCGCGACCGTGTAGGGCGTGCGTTTCATGCCGTAGATTTTGGGCTCGGACCAGTTGGCGATGGTGTTCATGCCCCAGCTCTGCAGTCGGCGGTGAGAGAGGTCCTTCGTCGCCTTCTCCCAGTCCGGGCCGTATTTGGCGGCCAGGTTGGCTTGGGCGAAGTCTATCTTCCACTGATTCCCGAACGTCTTGGGAATGGCCTCGAAGTAGTACTTCCGCTCGCCCACCTTCGTGCTTGCCCGGAAGTGGACGCCGGTGATGCCGTGGGACCAGAACAGGTAGCCATCCGGATCGACCAGCCACCACTTCCCCTTGTGCTTCTCCGTGCGGAAGTGCCCGGTCGCCTTCAGCTTCGGTCCCTGCGCCCAGCCGCCATACGCGCTCCGATTGCCTGGCGCGGGGTTCTGGTCCAGATCAGTGGCTTCCTTGGCGATGCGGCCCTGCAGATCCTCGGTGGACTTCACCTTGCCGATCCAGTCGGCGTGCTTGAACTGTCCGAACTTGTCCACGAAGGGGAAGTAGGCCTTTTCCTTCGCCTTGGGGATCGCGCCGTACGCCCCGATTCCCCGGACCCGGAGGATCTGGACTGCCTGACCAACCGATACCCCATCGAGGTCGCGCACGCTGATCGTCTTGACCGCGCGCGGGTCGAGCACGTCCCAGTGCGACACATGCCCGCCGGGAATCCCGTTCATCCCGACGAACTGCTCCTTACGACGGTCGAGCAGGAAGCTGCGCTTGCGCATCAGGTACATGATCATCGGCCCCGCCTCACCAGCGGGCACATGCACAAAGCTGTTGTTCCAAGGCCGTTCGTTCAGGTGGCCAATCAGGGACACTGGCTCCGCGCCCGTGTTCTTCACATCGACTGCCACCGCCACGTAGCGGTACCAATTCCACTTGCCATCGGGAGCCGAGAGCAGGACACCTGCTCCTGCCTTCGGGAACGTCACGGTCAAGCACTCGCCTTCCGTGACTACCGCCCCCAACGCCTTGATCGTTGCCCCCTTGGTCCTGAAATCAATCACCACATCGTCGACATCCTCGGCCCCGCAGAGCTTCTCGTTAGCGGCTATGGCTTCCCGGATCGTCAGCAAAGCCATCAGTATCACTCCTGCTGTTCTCAGGACTTGGTGCACGATAGAGACTCCGAAGGGTGGGCGTTGCTCACCAATCTGGTCTGCCTTGCCCCGTTGTGCAATCCCCCGCCCCAGCAGCACGGGACTGTTTCATCCTGAGCCTGACCCACAGTGAGCATGTAAGGGGGAGGGCTACTTCGCGTCCCGGACCTCTCCCTTCGGGCCGATTCGGAAGGACTGGATCTTGCGCTTGCGCGCTTTGCGGCCACACCACAGGGAGAGCGTAACGTCCCCCTTGTATGCTTGCCCCAAGTCCATCATGAGCGGCTTGACTGGTGACCAACGCCCAGGGATGCGGCCAATATCCATCGTCTTCCTGGCAATGACCTTGCCAGCGGGGTCGGCCACCTCGATCAGGACCGGCTCATCCACGAGTGAGCGATCACTCTCGATGGTGGGGCTGAAGATGAGGAAAGTGGCGTAACCATAGGTGGTTGTCTGATCGGCACGCTTCACATCCTTGAGCGTGGCGCGCAGGCCCTTGGGCTGAACGATGCGCGACTCCTGGGTGAACACCATGGGCACGAACAGGTCCGGGCGATGGTTCCGCGCCGCGGCGATGATATTCGAACTCTCCTCTTCCTGAGAGCCTGCCCGGGACGGTCGATGCCGCGCCATGTTCACGCGCCAGACGTCGCCAGCCTTGGGAGCCCCCCCCAGAGTCGCAAAGGGGATGCGCATCTCGGCTATCCAGGCCGTGCGCCCGCGGACGGTGCCAGCCGCCCATTCCCCGCCCCATTTCACGTCCGGCCGACCATCCCCGACTTTCGCCGCG
>JABGQJ010000774.1 GCA_018648945.1 Victivallales bacterium | reverse complement strand
GAGTTTGAGTTGGTCACACTCA
This sequence comes from Victivallales bacterium, assembly GCA_018648945.1. The sequence continues at coordinate 3,668 of JABGQJ010000774.1, read as the reverse complement.
GATTCGGAAAAGATCTGGCCATTACCTCACTGCCCGGAGAGCCATTCACCGAAATCGGGATGGCAATCAAGAAGGCCTCACCGTTCGGGAAGACATTCGTGGTCGCCCACGCAATGGGTATAGCCGGGTACATTCCGATGAGAGAGTGTTTTGGTCGTGGCGGCTATGAATTGCAGCCACGGCCAATGGGCGGATGCGCACCCGATACTGCCGAGATGCTTATCGAGAAATCCCTGGGATCTCTGAAATAGCGAGGCGCAGTTGCCCAGAACCCCACTCAAGCATGAAGGCGAAATGACGGATCGCTCGACGGAGAGGGCACAGTCGCAGTTCGTAGCGCCAGCGTCCCGTCGGCTTGTAGAGCCGCGCCGGTGATGGTCACCGGGCACTCCCAAGGCGTGTCGAGTGTGCCGGTCACCTTGCCCTCTGAGCTGACGCGCCACTCAGCGATTTCGACGCCACCGCCGGAGAAGTGCAGGTCGGTTCCGAGCAGGACCCAGGGCGCTGGTTCATCCCACGGAATGAGCTTGACGATGCGGGGGCCATGCGGGGTGATGGGGCCGATTGGGATGTCGGTGCCGGCAGCGAATGTGCCGAGGAGTTGCCCCTCGATCAGCTCGTAGGCCAGGAAGCGCCGGGCCGCGAGGCGTTCACAGAGCCGGTCGTCGAGAGCGATTGCGAGGTCACTCTCTGCATCCGCCCAGTTGATACAGGTGACTGTTCCCCAGGGGGGAAGGTCCGGGCAGCGGGGTTGGACAATGGTCAGCATCTGCGAGGGGCAGTCGGGCCGGAACAAGTCCAGCGGCAACGAGGGCGAGTTGACCGAGGGCAGCACATGTCGGTAGAGCGCCAGGCGGTCGTCCTCGATCTCGGCCAGCCGCTCGCACAGGCAGACCATCTGCCCGCCGATGTATTGGTTGACCGCGATGGTCAGCGCTTCCTCGTCGGTGAAGGTCCCCTGGGCTAACATGCCGTGCTTGCTGTCATCGAGGGGCTCCTCCCGTCGGCGCACCATCATGGCATCGGGATCCACATGCCATAGCCGGGACATCCATGTGCGCATGATGTTCTGTTTGATGCGCGGCATGGCTGGCGGCTTGTTCCAGAAGCCGTACACGTCGCTGCCACTCCGCTGCGAATCCGCCAGTCCGAGGGAGCCGCCGAAGTGCCCCCCGCAGATGGACAGATAGGCGTCCGGGCCAGCGCCCTTGCGGATGGATTCCAGTCCCACGCGATAGGCTTCCAGCAGGTTCTTCGAGCGGTCGTAGGGCACGGCCTCGGCATCCTGGTACACGGCCCGCGTGAAGTCCATCTTGTGGTAGGTGAAGCCCCAATCGTGTGTCAAACGGCGGAACGTCTCCTGCAACCATTCCGTGACGCCGGGGTAGGTGGGGTCGATCACGAAGTTCTCCTGGGCGTTCATGAAGAAGAGGACATGGGAGCCATCCCGCTTCTTGAGCAGCCAGTCCGGCCGCTCCCTGACGATCTTGGAGTCCCGTCTGGCCAGATAGGGGCAGGTCCAGATGCCGGGTCGGCAGCCTGCTTTCCGGATCGCATCGGCCGCCGCTTTCATCCCCGAGGGCCACTGTTCGTTGCCGACCCAATTGCCCCAGTCCATGTCCCAGCACTCGTCGATGAGCATGACGTCGAAGGGCAGGCTCTTCTGTCTTGCCGCCGCGATGTTCTCGTGCAAGTCGTTCTCGGTGAAGGAGGGACCGTAGTATTGCCATGAGCACCACACCCCAGGTGCCGGTTCCGGAGGAGGCGGGACATGGTGGAAGGAGCCGACCCAGTCGGCATAGCGGGCGATCATCTCGTGCTCGTCCTGCCCCGTGAGCAGCACAAACCACTGGGTGGTCCGTTCGCCACCCGGCGGCAGCTGGCAGCCGTTGAATGCGCAGTCGGCGCTGAACTCGGCCAACTCCGACCGGGACGCGTCCGTGTTGATGCCCGCGTGGGCGAGATGGCGATCCCATTCCAGGAAGCCGGCCAGAAGACGGGGAGCGGAGTCGGCCTCCGGGCAGATCAGCAGGAAGGGATCGGCTTCCAGGCCCGTGATGCCATCGTAGGCGCTCAGCTCCTTGCCCAGCTCGCTCAGTCCCCGCGTGGCATGGCCGTAGTCCCGATCGAAGGCACCGAGGCGGACAGCGGCAGGTACGTTGTTCTTGAACCTCTTCTGGCAGAGCACCTGCCAGTTCGCGGCTGGACTCCCGCCAAGGCGCAACCCCTCGCCCCCCTTGGCGACCAGTGGCCGGATGCGGTCGAGGGCGACCGTCTCGCTACGCCGGTTGACCACACGATACCGGACCGCGACCAGGCTTTCGGCGCAATCCGTCCAGACGCTGCGCTCGAGCTCAATGCCCGGGACCGAGAACCGGTCCCGGACGGTGTGTCCCGCAATGCCTCCCAGATTCTCGGGCAGATCCGAACGCGACCGATGTCCCCACGCGCTCAACGGTGCCGGCACCGCGGGGCGCACCTCGGGCGGCTCGAACAGGCTGGCTATGGAAATCTGCTGGGCCTCAATGATCAAGGGCGACGTGGGATCGGAAGAGATGCGGACCTGCATGGGGGTTCTCCTTGAGGGCAGACTCCATCGGCGTCGGTACTGTACTGGCTGTCAACCCGGGTCCCAACAGAGCCAGCGCCATGCGCGCCGCTGGACGCGTGTACCGGCACACCTACTGCGCTACATTGGCGTGCGCCACAAAGGTGCATCAGCGCAAGGAGACCGCACCCATGTCGGGCCATTCCGGCGACATCCATCGCGAGTTCGTTCTGGAAGTGACGAAACTCAAGCTGTGGTACGTGTGGTGGTTGCTGAAGCATGAGGGGGTAGCCTTCGAGACTGCCCTCACCAGGCGTGTGGGTATCTGCCAGCTGACCGTGTTCGGCGGGAACCGGGAACGCGGCAGGCCCGAGGATGTGGCCGGCTGGCGCGTTGTGTTGGGCGAGCTGGAGGATCTGTATAGGCGTCACGGGGCCGATTCCAGCAGCGAGGAGATTGAGGCAGAGGGACTGGCGCTCCTCTGGCCCTACTTGGAGCCCTGCATCGAGCGTGATGCCGCCGAAGCCACAGCGTGGCTGGCGGAGTCATTCGGGTGCTTCCAGTATGAGTATCGACCGTTCTACGCCGAGCCGACCTCGACCGACCATCTGACGCTCCATGTGCGCAACGCGTACCAACCCGAGTCGCCTTTCCGGCACGTCCCCGAGATGGTCGACAGCCTGCAGGCGATCACCAAGCGCGCGGAACATGAGAGGCCGGACGTGACCTGGGTCCAATGCGCAACGTGGCTGAACAGCTTGCCGCCTTTTGCCAGGCTCTTTCCCCGGTCGTGGACCAGCCTGTCCCTACCGGGCCTGCCAGGGAACCATACCGGTTGGTGGGGGCAGTTCATGGACCGCCGTGGTGGCTTCCACGCAACGAACGCCCGCGAGTTTCGCGACACTGGGCATTTCCCCTACGAGCACCGCATGTGCCGCTGTCCCCTCGCGGATCTGCGAGAGCACCTGCGGGGGCTAGCGAAGTGAGTGGCCTCACCTTGGTCGGACGCGATTGCTCTTCGCCGTATGCGACCAAGCCGCCAAAACGTCTGAATCTGTATACGCAGAACACCCGAAGGACATCGACACCATCGGCGTCGGTTTGGAGTTGATCCCTGGTG
>JABGQJ010000773.1 GCA_018648945.1 Victivallales bacterium | reverse complement strand
TTCGCCGGTTGTCGTGGAGACCTACGGCGAGGGCCCCAAGCCGCAGATCGACCCGCAGGGCAAGCTGCTGGCAGCGGTCTACCTGCTCAATGTCTCACACCTCGAACTGCGCGACCTGGACATTGCCAACAGCGGGCGGCGGCGCCAGGCAGGTCGGCGTGGCGTACTGGTGCAGTTGGAGAACTTCGGTACGGCTTCTGGGATCGTCCTCAGTGGTCTGTACATTCACGACGTGACCGGCAGCAATGTGAAGAAGGCGGGTGGCGGCAGCGGCATCATGGTCAGGCGCAAGGGCACAGCGAAGAAGTCCCGCTACGACGGGTTGCTCATCGAGAACTGCCTGTTGGAGCGGGTGGATCGCAATGGCATCAACATGGCCGGCTACTGGACGCGCAAGGAGTGGTATCCGAACCTGAACGTGGTGATCCGAAAGAACCGCATTGTGGATTTCGGCGGTGACGGCATCGTGCCCATCGGCTGCGATGGGGCTCTGGTGGAGCACAACGTCCTGAGCATGGGGCGGCAACGTTGCCGGGATGCTGCGGCCGGGGTCTGGCCATGGAGTTGCGACAACACCCTCGTCCAGTTCAACGAGGTCTCCGGCATGAAGGGGAAGGTGGATGGACAGGGCTTCGATTCGGACTGGAACTGCCGGAACACGGTCTTCCAATACAATTACAGCCACGACAACGAGGGTGGCTTCATGCTGGTCTGCAACAACGGTGCCAGCAAGATGCCCAACAGCATCGGCAACATCGGCACCGTGATCCGCTACAACATCAGCCAGAACGACATGACGCGGACCTTCCACATCAGCGGTCCCTGCCGGGACACGTTCATCTACGGGAACACCATCTACATTGGGCCCGAGCAGAAGCTTCCGATCATCAAGCCCGGCAACTGGGGCGGCGACTGGCCGGAGAACACGGTCTTCACCAACAACATCTTCCATGTGGCTGGGGAGGCCCAGTTCGAGTTCAAGGGCATGCGCAAGAATGTGTTCCGAAACAACGTCTTCTTCGGCAAGATTGGCAACATCCCCAAGGGCGAGGGCAACCTGACGGTCGATCCCGGCCTGGTCGGCCCAGGCAGCGGTGGGGACGGCATCGACTCGTTGGGCGGGTACCGCCTGCGCCCCGATTCCCCCTGCCGCAAGGGCGGCATCCCAATCGACGGGCCCGGCAAGCGCGACTTCTTCGGCAACCCTCTCGCTCCCGCGGCACCGAGCATCGGCGCTCACCAGACGCCATGAGATCGGAGAATAGACGATGAAGACAGGCTGTTCGTTCGTGGCCGTCGCGTGGCTCGTGTTGGCTCAGTGCATATGGGTGCCCGAGGGGTGTTCCCAGAACGTGAGGAAGCAGATCTTCATGGACACGTTGCAGGCGAATTTCCGGCCGGGGCCCGAGTACGGTTCGGACGCGCGGAAGTACCAGGGGATTCCGGGGATCGAACGGGCCCCGGGTGGACGGCTGTGGGCCGTCTGGTATGCCGGCAAGGTCCGCGAGGACCGCTACAACTACGTGTGCTGCGTGACCAGTGGCGACGACGGCAAGACCTGGTCCGACCTGAAGTTCGTGATTGATCCGGACGGGGACGGGCCGCTGCGCACTGCGGATCCATGCCCCTGGCTGGACCCGGATGGCAGGCTCTGGCTGTTCTTCTGGCTGAGGGGTGGTGGCGATAGCCGGCTCTTCGCCATGACCACGGACAACCCCGACGCCGAGGATCCGACCTGGACCCAGGCGCGCCCGCTCTGCCCAGGGGTGATGATGTGCAAGCCAATCGTTGCCACCGATGGCACGTGGCTGCTGCCAACCGCCGTCTGGCGGCGAGACCAGAGCTGCCGGGTCGTGGCCTCCACGGACAAGGGAAAGACGTGGGAACTGCGTGGCACGGCGGGAATACCCGACCCCAAGGACCGGAACTGCGACGAACCGATGATGGTGCAACGCCAGGACGGCAGCCTCTGGATGCTGGTCCGCACGATCTATGGCATCGGCGGAACCGTGTCCCGCGACATGGGCCGGACCTGGACGCCGGTCGCGCCGTCGAAGATCCCGCACCCGGGCTCCCGCTTCTTCATCCGCCGTCTGATCTCGGGCAATCTCCTGCTCGTCAAGCATGGTGCTGCGGACCAGAAGACCGGCCGCACCCACTTGACTGCACTGGTCTCGCGGGACGATGGTGCTTCCTGGCAAGGCGGCCTGCTGCTCGATGAACGGGCCACCGTGTCGTACCCCGACGGCACGCAGGCCTCGGACGGTCTGATCCGGGTCATCTACGACTGGAACCGGGCGGACGAGAAGCACATTCTGCTCGCGGTCTTCACCGAGGAGGACGTGCTGGCTGGCAAGGACGTGAGCGGCAAGCTGCGCCGCCGTGTTCTCGTCAACCACGCGACCGGGATCAACCCCAAGCCCTGGCTCAAGGACGGTCGCCACCTGCGCCTTCAGAAGAACCAGGACGCTGCTCCCTTCGTCGCTGGTCCGAGGGCGGGGACCGGGCCGGTCGCCGGCGAGTTGCGGAAGGCAACGGTCGGCAAGCCGATCTTCTCGAACCGCACCTACACCTTCCACAAGGCCCTGCCCGAAGCGCTGCGTGACCGGCAGTTCCTGTTCAGCACGATGGACGAATCCGCAGTCACCGTGGCGAAGGCGGGCGTGGTCCACGTGCTCACCCCCGTAACGAAGCGCAATCGCGACAGCCAGGCCGAGGCGCTGATCCAGCAGGGATTCATCAAGGTGGACGTGCCCGAGTTCGTCCTCTTCCGCAGTGCGGGTGGAGGGCTGTCGGGCGCGAATGTGGTCAGCGTCTTCCAGAAGGCGGTGAAAGCCGGGGACCGCGTGGCGATCGGCAAGTGGGGGGTCATCCTGCCGTAGGGGCGACTGTCCGGGGACTTCCCCAAGGCAGGCTAGGGCATGGTACCCAGGCGAACGCGACGGGTCACCGGCTCGGTCGTGTCTGGAGCGAGGACCGTGAGTTCCAGCTCCTCGCCGGGCTCATGCCGGTAGACCTCTGCCACGAGGTCCGGGCGGAAGCGGACGGGCTTGCCATTCACGGCCACGATCAGCGACTCGCGCGTGAGCCCAGCGGCCGCTGTTGGCCCGTCTTCCTCGATCGGGATGGTGATCAGTCCCTCGGTCCCTGGCGGGAAGCGGGCGATGAACCCCTTGGGTTGCGACCACAACTCCTCGATACCGCAGCCAAGGCGGGGGCGTTTCGGGGTGGTGCGACTGGCCAGCAGTTCGCGGATCGCGGCAGGTGAGGTGACCAGGGCCACGCCTGACATGCTGTTCTCCCGGTAGTTCATGAAACCCGACTGCACTCCCACCACTCGTCCTCGGCTGTCTACCCAGGCACCCCCCGAGGTGCCTGGCGGCGAGAAGGAGTTCACCAGCCAGCATTCCATGAAGCCCTGCCGCTTGGCGAAGTAACGGAAGACGGGTCTGCGCCGTGCGACCCAGCCGTGGAACCGCACGTCGTGATCGAACTGGGCGCTGCCATGCAGCACCACTCGCGCGCTCGTCGCAGGGGTGGACTGGGCAGTGGGGATGAATGGGTAGGGCTTCTCCGGGACTGGGAGCCGCAGCAAAGCCAGATCGTGCAGAATATCGCGGGCAACCAGCGTCGCCGACAGACGTTTCCCATCCCAGAGCACCTCCAGGCCCCGGGTGTGTTGCCGCACCACATG
>JABGQJ010000772.1 GCA_018648945.1 Victivallales bacterium | reverse complement strand
AAGCTGCGGAGCTACAAGGGCGCCATTCCGCCAATCATCGATGAACTCCGTCCAGGAAAAGCCACTGCACCCAGCGCAAAGGGCCTGACTGGGAAGGTGAGCTTCGAGACACCTGGGTTGGCAGAGACCTACGTTGACGATCACCTCTACTACCACGTCCCCGACGGCTACGACCCAGGGAGGAGAACCGGGCTCATCATCTACCTGCATGGCGGCGGGCCGGCACCAAGAGGACGTACCCGGGAGAGACGATCGACGCGAGTATGAAGTATGCAAATGGCATCGCCTTCCTGCTTGAGGAGACCGACTACATCACTGTCGCGCCGTCCGCTCCGTGGAATGAGACGAGCTGCAACCGCTGGGCTTTGCCTGAGACTGAGAAGTACCTGGCAGCAGTGGTCACCGAGTCGATGAGCCGCTTCGCCATCGATCCCGATCGAGTCGTGCTGGGTGGCACCTCCATGGGCGGCATGGGGGGCATGGCGCTGATTGTGCGGATCCCAGATAGGTTTGCGGCTGTTTACGCGGGCAGTGTCAGCTGGGAGAAAGCCTACTGGAAGGCCGCGACCGGGACGCCCCTTTTCCTGATCCATGGGGCCAATGACGCGATTGCCCCGGGCCACCCAAAGTGGAGCCTGCGCCCCAAGTTCACGGATGTGTTCTTCGCCCGGGAAGCGGATCGACTGCTGACGAAGTATGGGGTCGAGCACATCTACGCCGAGCACGATGGGGGGCATCCGTCTGGCCAGGCTAAGCCGCAGATCAAGCGCTTTCTGGGCTGGATGCAGAAGAGGACGCGCGATCCCTACGCCGCGCATGTCTTTGCTGTGTCGCACGGGGACGCCATCGTGTATCAGCCCCACAATCGCTGGGTGAGCGTCGAGCAACTCGACGAGGGGAAACTGGAGTATGATGGCTGCGTTCTGAAGGACATGAGGGGAGGGTGGAAGCAGACCCTGGAGCAGTTCAACAAAGCGCATGTCGTGGCCAGGAAATCGAAGCACAGCGCGGGCTATGTGGAGGCTAGGAATCTGGGGGGTAACCGCTTCAGCCTAGAGACCAGGAATGTGAAGACCCTCTCCCTTTGGTTCCATCCGCGGATGGCTGACCTGAACAAGCCCATCCAGTTGACCATCGACGGAAAAGCCCAGAGCATTGAGGTCAAACCGAGTTTGACGGACGCGCTCAGGAGCTTCGAACGCAGGCACGATTGGGGGCTCATCTACCATGCGTGCGCTGTTGTGGAGATCCCGGCGGAGTAGCGAGGGCCCGCTTACTCGATCACTACTTCGTACCACAACGTGCGGTACGTTGGGTTGAGTTTGAGGAGTGTCTTGCCATCACGCGGGACGCTGGGGACCATAGCGAGACGCGTGCCGTCGCCGTTCAGCGCGTAGGCAGTGACCCGGTCGGGCGATACGGGCAGGCCGATGGTGGCGGTGATCCCTTCGCAGAGTATCGGGCCCTTGCCCCAGTTCTTCCGGAGTGTGACCCGGTCGCTGCCAAGGTCTTCCAGAACCGCGTCCGTGTTCTGGGCGGTTCCTGAAGCGGCGATGAGCACGCGCCCTGGGCTTCTCAGGTCCCTGCCGTCGATGCAGACGGCGGAGATCGTTGCCGCGCCGGTTCTGGACTCGATTGCGGCGAGTTCGAGCCCGGCTAGGTTGAGGCGGCGACCGTCGGCGAAGCCGGTGAACAGCTGTGTGCGCGGTGTGCTGATGGTGAAGATGCCCCGGTCGGACCGGCTGGTGTCCCAGACCATCTGGCCCGTGTCCGAGACAACGCGCTTCGCGCCGACTGCCGATTCACCCGAGACGAGTGGCTCTGGCTCCGCTGTGTCCTTCAGCAGGTCGAGCCCGATGCCATGGCGCAATGCCCAGCGGCTGTCCAGGCCGAGCGTGTCGGTGACGAGCTTCGTGGGATCGGGCAGGTTGCGGAGCAGTTGGCGCTCCCGACTGCGGGTGAGGCGTGCCCGGAGCATTTGCTTGGCGGGGGCCACATCGCCCCGGCGGAACATCGCCACGCACGCTGGCATGTGGACCAGCTTGTGGGGACTTGCCTTCATGCAGAAGAAGCCGGTCATGAAGTCCGGCTCGTAGTTCGTGTCGTGGGTGTGGGCGAAACTGAACACCCCGGCCCAGTCCTGGAAGGCGGCGAACGCGGCGAGCATCGGGAGCCCTTCGGCCCCGAACTGGTTCGGTTCGGGGTGCTCATACTCGCTGACTGTGTAGGCCATCCCGGCGACCCGTCGTGAGGCGAGTCGTCCGAGGGTCCCGGTTGGTTGGTTCACCAACGCCTCGTTCCGCACGAACCAGGCGCTTGTCTTGTCCCACGACCGGCCCTTGGGGAACTCGGGGTGGTGCCAATACTCGTGGGAGTCGATGTAGTCGAGTTCGGCCTGGAGGGTGACCGGACTCGCGCTGAGCTGCGTGCCCGAGACGATCGGGCGGGCTCGCAGATCGTCCTTGATGTAGGAGTACATGGTTCGCCAGTATTCTGCTTCGGTTTCGTAGACGAAGTCGATGAAATCGTGCAGTTGCCGCGACGTCACGCGGAAATCCCGTCGCTTCACGAGGGCGACCGAACCGTCTGCCAGGCTCTGCCCGGGTGCGAGGCCCGTGATCCCCCCGGGCTTCAGGGAGGCATCGGCGAATTCGTAGGCGCCCCGCGCGGGCATGATGAGGGTGATCCTTGCCTTCCTGTCGTCCTGGCTGGCGACGAAGGTGAAGGTGTGGCCCTGCCACCTGTCGCCGGTGGCGATGCGGGTGTCGAAGCCCAGCTTTCCCCATGGGGCATGGTTCATCATGCAGTTGACTGTCAACTGCGCAGCCTGGTCGGAGCGCGCGCGGAACGAGAGCGTGTAGGTCTGCCCCTTCTTGACGGAGAGATCGGCGTGAATGAGTTGCGGAAGAAAGGCGGCGCGCCCGGTATCCCTGACGTTGATGCGCCGGACGCGTTGCCCATCTGGGCCGTTGCCGAGCACCTGGTCGTCGGCCTGGATGGTGTCGTCGGGTTGGAGGTACCATGTCGGTTCGCCCGCAGCGGTCTGGCCTCCGAACGTGGTGTCGCGGAGCATTTGGGTGCCGAGCCCGTCCGCACCGATGTTCCACGCGGCCCGCAGGGCTTCGCTTGTGCCGTATTTCCTCTTCAGCCAGCCGTTCCAGAGTCTGCGGAAGGTCGCGGCATACGAGTTGGGCAGGTTGTCGAGGGCACCGTAGCGCCACCGGTTGAGGAGGGAGTTCTCGTTGTTGATCTCGATGAATGCGACCGCCGGCTCATTGGTATAGGGACGCTTGGTATGTGGGTTGACGTGGGTCAGAAGATCGCGGGCGTACTTCTTCTGTAGCTCGATCATGCGTGGCTCAAACTGGTTGATGCCTTTGCCGAAGGTCGGCAGGGGGCCAGGTTCGCGCGCGAACCCTTCCTTGCTGCCCAAATCTCGGGAGACATGCAGGTTGATGTTCACGTAGATGCCATGCTGCTTGAGCTGGTAGATGAAGTAGTCCAGCCTCGCCATCTTTGCCTCGCTGAGAATCGTCTTGTTGGGGCTTCCCTCCCAGATCGACTGGCTGTCCATGTGGTGTAATCGCACGCAGTTGATCCCCAACCGGGCCAGGCGGGCTGCCACGCGTTCGGCCTTCTCTCTGGTTTCCGGGAAGTTGCCTTCGAATACCGTATTGGTCCCCCAGAACCGGATCGG
>JABGQJ010000771.1 GCA_018648945.1 Victivallales bacterium | reverse complement strand
CTTGATCACCTTCCATTGCCCCTCTTGTTGGGCCAGCAGGAGTACGAGATCACGCTCTTGGTCAAAGGCATCGGTCTTGTCGATATTCTGCACGCGCGCCTTCAGCGAGACGAACGCAGCTCCAGCCTGGCCATCGGCATCCGGCTGGAAGTCCTTGACCCGCACATCCCTGATCTGGCAGTCCGAGGCCAGGAAGACGCCCACGAGGATCTTGTACATGGGATCATCCTCGGGAACGGCGGAGAGCTTCTGCACCGCGCCCAAGTCTTCCTTCTCCATCGCGGCGTAGTAGGCAGTCACCAACTGGCGAACCGGCCCAGGTACTGCTGCGGGCAACGGCCTTGCGGCTAGCAGCGCGAGCAGGGGGAGTAGAGAAACCATCGTGTATTTCATGGTCACTTCCCCTTCCTGTAGGCAAGGACGATCGGGCGGCGGGTCACGTAGATCCTGTGGCCATCGTCATCCGTGATCCAGGCCTCGATCCGGCCACTGATCGCCTTGTCGTAGGACATGGCAATCTGCCAGTTCTCCCGGTGGACCGCGTACGTCTCCTTGGCCAGGACATAGGCCATCTTGAGCCCCTCTGCAGGCAGGCCCGATTTGCTCAGAGCCTCGAGCGACTTGGGCATGCCTTTGGGGAACAGCTTCTCCGTCTTCCCCGCCAGATCAGCGGCCAGATTGTTGCTCAGATCCCAGACGGAGTATACCTGGTCGATAAGCTGGATCTGCGCGTCATGCTTTTCCCCGATCTCCCCGTTCATCAGCTTGTCTATACCCTTGCGGATCGGTTCCCCCAAGGGTGGACCCGTTCCCGTTGCTCCGCCACCATTCTGTCCCCAGCGCGCCGGGCTGGCCATCTCCGGTAGACGAAGGCGCTGGGCGACACGGCTCAGCAGCGCGTCGCCAAGCCGGGGATCAATGGCGTCGGCCACGTTTACGCTCATCTCCACGGCCTTCCAGCCATTGATGCCCGTGCTGATGGTGTTGTAGACATCAGCTCCCTTCTTCAGCTTGTAGAGTGATCGACCTTTGTTTGCCATGCTGGCCAGCTTCTGGCCCGCCCCCGGCACCCCTTTGTCAACGACCACGCTCACGACCTGCTTGAGAGCCGCCTTGGCCAGTCTCTTTGCCAGGTCCGGAGGGTTCTTGATCTGTTCGCTCCAATCCGCTGGCGGGCGGTAGTTGAAGTGAAAGAGCCTTCCCTGGAAGTTGTTTGCCAGTCTGTTCTTGCAGGTGTTCCCCGTGCCAGCGAGCCGCAACTCACCGTAGGCTTTGAGTTCTACGAAGTACTTCGGGTCATCTCCCAACGGTACGTCCGCATCGGCATCGCTCAGCGCGAGCTGGGACGCAGGGCCCGACTGCCAGTCCCCGGCATGGGTGGCCACCATGGAGAATCGCTCCACCTCCGGGAACGGACTCTCGATCACGTAGGTTGCGTAGCACACTTTGTCACTCACCAGATCCCGGATCTGGATTCGACCGATCACCGGGAAGTACAGCGGCACCTCTTGCTCGCGGACCGGCACGCGCTTGTCCCGCCACACCGGCATGGGCAGTTGGAAGGAAGTCGCGCCCAGCGCATCCAGCACGATGGTGCCCTGGAACTTGCTGCGAGCCCCGGGGCCAGGCACGACACAGAAACTCTTCTTCCCATCGCGCCCCACGAGGAAGTCGGGCTCGGGGACCACGTAGAGCCGTCGATTCCCCAGTTTCCTGCCGTCCGAGAGGACCTCCAGCGAGCAATCCACTATGCGGCCGTTGGCGAAGAAGCCCTTCTTGGCGGTGAGCTTGGCAGTGAGAGCGCCCGCGACCCGCTTCAGTTTCAGCGTTTCCTGTAGCCGCCAGCTGTCGCCCTTGCCGTCGAGACTGGCCTTTAGAATGAAGATGCCTCTGGCGTTGGTCGTTGCCGTGATCCCCAGATCGGGACAGGAGACTGTCGCCCCGGCGATGGGCGTGAGCGTACCGTCCGCGATCTCGCCGATCGCGAAGAAGGACGAGGGATCGCTCTTGGTGGATCGATTCAGCTCCCGTGCATGGAAACCCCCTGCCTCGATCCGCAACGTCAATTCCTTCTCCTCGGGCCCGGTCGGTGGGGTGGGGCCGCCGGGAAGCTTCTTCCTTGGGGCCAGGTGCCGGGGCCTGCACTGTTTCTCCATGCGTGCCAGGACCTGCGTGGCCAGATTCTCCGCAATCGCGTCTGATCTCCCCAGTTCGACTTCGGCCCAGCCTTCGATAGTCACCAGGAACATGCCCTTCTGGAAAACAAGCAACGTGGCGGTGCGGAGGGGCTTCTCCTTCTTCTTGTCATCGACATGGTAGAGCGTGCGGCTGCACCGCAATCCCCCGCCGCCCTCGCTTGCCTTGCCGCTGATGCCCTTCCACCGGATTCGCCCGGTCCAGTCGCCCTTGATCGGCCTGTTGGGGATCTTCTTCAACCACCGTTCATAGGCTGCGAACGGGTCGAACACGCCAACCACATCGACGCTGAAGCTGGCCTCCTTCTTTCCTTTGCGGGCGGAGTACTGCCCCCCGGCCGCGCAACCCATATAGATCAGCGTTGGGTCGGGAGCGTTGAGGACTGGCGGAGTGCTGCTAAGCCGGGCACTCACTTTCTCGGCACCCCCGAAGGCCCCCCGTGCCGCGTCTTCCGTAGGCACCAGCTTGGGGATGACTTCTGCTCGCGGGAAGTCGAATGTGAACTCCCCCATCGGGCTCTTCTCCACCTTGGCCATCAGTAGCTCATGGCAGCGTGCCACAATGTCAGTGCCGGCTGGATGGTCCGGCCGGGCCCACTGGATCATCCAGACCTCAGTGACCACCTGTCCCCGTTGCGCCGCGATGCCCTGCGGTGTCCCGGGCGCGGGCCGGCCCGACGAGAATACTGCCGTCATGGTTCTGGTCGGCCCCGCGCCCGCCGTCTTAATTTCGCGCTTGGAAGATCCTGTCCTCACACTTCCCTTAGACCGATCCGCAAACACCTTGTCCGGTTGCCCGCTGATGTTCACGCGCATGATCAAGATCCGCCTGCCCTTACCCGGTACCTCGCACCGGTAGTAGGCCCCGATCGAGCGCCCGTAGATCGGAGGATCATCGTTGATGAGCCGGACCTGGTGGTATACCGTGCCATCGGCCCATTGGCGGACCCAGTTTGCCCCGTTGGCCTTCGCCTCGTGACTCAGCGGCAACTCCTCGGCCTTGGGCAGCAACGCCTGCCCTTCGGCGGGGGTCCGCCCCATGTATTGCGGGAACACCGTGCCCTTCGGCGCCACATAGTAACGGTGCGCCTGGTTGGGCAGCCCCGCCCACGCAGCGCACCCCGTGACCGCACAGATGGTCAGTCCCCTGAACACCGACCGCTTGCTCAACCGTCCCTGCCATAGCCCCATCACAGAGTCTCCCTTGCTGGGCGAAGCCGATTTTCCCCCGAGGAGAATCTCCGCCCGATCCACAGACTCCCCCACAGCGATCCAGGCCCCGGGAATGACTCCCATCGCCAAGATCCAAGCAAATACCAACGCTTCACGAAGCCTTTGGAAGTACCTGGTACCACTCGCCCTGTGGGAACACGCCTATACACCTACACCGGCCCAACGCCGATTGCCACAAGGGCACCGCGGATTTCCTGCGGTCAGCATGCAGTCCGGACTACCGAGCAACACGGCCAGCATGACCGCGAAGAGGACGGCGGTGGGCGCAAGTG
>JABGQJ010000770.1 GCA_018648945.1 Victivallales bacterium | reverse complement strand
CAGGATCGAGGGCTGGAAGCAAACGGAGGAGGGGCTCTGGCAGACCGCGGTCCCCATGGCCCGCGCCAGCGCTTGGGCACCCAGACAACTCTTCGTCAATGACCGACGCGCCCAACGCGCCCGCTGGCCAAACGTCGATGCCGAGTCTTCCTATTGCCAGATCAGGGAGGTCTCGTTGACCCCCGACCGCAGTGTCTACACCATCACCATGGATGCTGCCGACGTCGCCGCATGGGAGCGCGTGGAGGACATCGAGGTGGTGGTCCTGGGCAGTTGGGAAATCACCAGGAAGAAACTCGCTGCGGTCGATGCCAGCACCGGCGTGCTCACGCTGGCTCCCCCTCACGCGGGCAGCCATGCGTCCATTCGCCCGCACCGCAAGAGTCTCGCGTTCCTCGAGAACGCCCGCGCGTTCCTCGACCAGCCGGGCGAATGGTATCTGGACCGTGACGAGGGCGTGCTCACCTACTGGCCTCGACCTGGCGAGAAACTGGCAAAGTGCAGCTTCGTGATGCCTCGCCTGACGCAGCTTGTGAAGGTCCGAGGTGCGACGCTGGACCCCGTGCGCAACCTGCACTTCCGAGGCCTGCAGTTCCGCCACGCGGACTGGGCTTTCCCGGACTGTGGCTTCAACGGCGTTCAGGCTTCGTTCTACACCTACCCAGAGGAGGGGAAGACGGGCTGGGACTGGGAACTGTGGAAGTGCACCGAGGCCGCTCTGGTCTGGGAATTCGCCGAAGACTGTAGCCTGCGGGACAGCGTATTGGCCGGTCTCGGCGGCGTTGGTATGCGCCTGCGCCGCGGTTGCCGGCGCAATGTGGTCGAGGGGAATCTCGTGCAAGAAATTGGCGCCAGTGGCATCATGGTGGGTGAGAATCTGGTCCGTTTCCCCTGGGGGGAACGCAGGCTTCCCCCAGGGGAACTCCCCATCGGGAACCGGATCGCCAACAACCTGATCCGCCGGTGCGGCCTGGATGACTACGGCGCAGTCGGCGTCTGGGTCTCTTTCACCAACGGGACCGAGATTGTGCACAACCTCATCCATGACCTCCCCTATTCCGGCATCTCGGTGGGCTGGCTATGGACCTCCAGCCCAACTGAAAACCGCAACAATCTCATTGCGGCCAATCACGTCCACACGGTCTTGCAGAAGCTCTGCGACGGGGGCTGCCTCTACACCCTCGGGCGCCAACCGGGAACCGTCATCCGCGACAACCTGTTCCACGGTGCCCGCCGCTCTGGAGTGGCCCGAGGCGCGGCCAACAACGGGATCTTCTTCGACGAGGGCTCGCGAGGCTTCCGGGTCGAGAACAACCTCATCTACGACACGAGCGGCACCCCGGTCCGCTTCAACCAGTGCAAGGGCAAATGGCACACCTGGAAGGGGAACCAGTTTGGGCTGACCAAGACCGTGCCAGGAGTCATCGGGGCCGGGTTCCACGGCGATGGTGCCGGCACATGCACGGAAGTCCCCCATGCGGGCAAGCTCGACCCCCAGGAACTCACCGCCGAGGCCTGGGTGTACCTGGAACGCTGGGCCACCGGGAAAGACACCCGACGCTGGATCATCAACAAGAACGATGACGAGTGGGCGAAGGGCCACTGGGCTCTGGTGACGGATCGGAGCAAGGCGGGGGCCTTCCTCAACATTGGCGGCGGCCAGAAGAACTCCTTCGCTGCCTGGAGCGCCGAAGGCGCGTTGACTCTCAAGACCTGGCATCACCTGGCTTTCACCTACGACAGCAAGGACCTGTGCGTCTACGTGGATGGGAAGGAGGTCGCGCGCACCCCCGTCAACCGCACCCGCAGACCTGGCAGGACAGCCATCGCCATCGGCCGACGGCAGGACGGCCACAACAGCTTCCTGGGCACGATCGACGAGGTCCGTCTCTACAGCCGGGCGCTGGCTCTGCCCGAAGTGACGGCGAGATGCCTGGCCAGGGGGGCTGCGCCTCCCCAGGAGCTGCCGCTGGTTGGGCACTGGGGCTTCGGAGACCTGGGTGCCGTCCAGAAGATGCTGGCTGCCGCCGAGGCCGCGGCCGGGCTTGAGCCTGCCTACCGCGAACGCCTTCTGCCGTGATCGGATGCATCGGCTGGTGCCTCCATCCGTCACCCCCCAATGTCCACACCCCCAGGACTAGGTCGCGAACCATGACCATGAGACACATCCTCCTTGCTCCCGCACTCCTGCCCTTCGCCTTGCATGCTGCCGAGTTCCATGTGAGCCCCGGCGGAGACGATGCGGGTCCTGGCTCGCGGCAGCGGCCCTTCGCCACCCTGCAACGCGCTCAGCAGGCGGCACGCCTGACAGCCAGGGCCGGATTGAAGGAGGATCTCACCATCCACCTTGCCGATGGCGTCTATGAACTGACCCAACCGCTGCATTTCGACCCGGCCGACGGGGGCACCAAGGACCATGCCGTGACCTACGCCGCCCTTCCCGGCACGAAGCCCGTGCTGAGCGGCGGACGCCGGGTCGAAGGTTGGCGGGAAGCGGCGAAGGGCCTTTGGGAAGCCGACGTTCCTAGCGCTCGCGCGGGAGACTGGAACCCCCGGCAACTGTTCGTGAACGGTAGACGCGCCCAGCGCGCCCGTTGGCCCAACGCGGACGCCAAGCCCGCCTACCGTCGCCTCAAGGGGGCCGCGATGGCCGAAGACCGCAGCGTGTTCACGGTCACTCTGGATCCCCCCGATGTGAACGCGTGGGAGCATGTGGAGGACATCGAAGTCGTGATCTGCGGCCACTGGGAGATCACCCGCAAGAAGCTCGCCGCTGTCGATCCTGCCACCGGCGTGCTGACGCTGGCCCTGCCACATGCCGGTGGGCACCCGGCCATGCGCGCGCAGGCAGGACGGTTCACCTTCCTGGAGAATGCCCGCGAGTTCCTTGATCAGCCAGGCGAGTGGTACCTGGACCGCAGCCGGGGCGTGGTCACTTACTGGCCGTTACCCGAAGAAAGGCTGGCAGACTGCCGCTTTGTCATGCCTCGTCTGACACAACTCATGGAAGTCCGGGGCACGGCCGAGAAGCCCGTGCGCAATCTGCACTTCCGTGGCCTGCAGTTTCGCTATACGGACTGGGATTTCCCGGCCTATGGCTTCAATGGCATTCAGGCGTCATTCCACACCTTCCCTGATGAAGGCCAGACGGGCTGGGCCTGGTCCCCCTGGAAATGTACGCCAGCCGCTCTCGTGTGGGAATTCACCGAGGATTGCAGCCTGCGGGATGGTGCTCTGGATGGACTTGGCGGGGTTGGCCTGCGCCTCTACCGCGGCTGTCACCGGAATGTGGTCGAAGGCAATCTCGTACAGCAAATCGGTGGCAGTGGGCTCATGGTCGGTGAGTACCTGACCGGTTTCACCTGGGGCAAGGACAAGCTACCCGAGGGCGAACTGCCCACCAAGAACCGCATCGCCAACAATCTCATTCGCCGCTGTGGTCTGGACGACTACGGCGCGGTCGGCGTCTGGGTCTCCTTCACCGACGGCACGGAGGTCTCCCACAATCTCCTCTACGACTTGCCCTACTCGGGCATCTCCGTGGGCTGGCAATGGAGCGATGTGCCGACGGAGAACCGGAACAATCTGGTGGAGGCGAACCACGTCCATACGGTCCTGCAAAAGCTCTGCGACGGCGGCTGCCTCTACACTCTCGGGCGCCAGCCGGGAACCGTCATCCGGGGCAATCACTTCCATGGTG
>JABGQJ010000077.1 GCA_018648945.1 Victivallales bacterium | reverse complement strand
CGCAGCACTGCGTGGCACGTCTCGCCGACGATGTCGCCAAACAGATCGCGGGCCTTTCGGTTGGCATAGAGAATCTCGCAGGCCTGCGGATCACTTACGTAAACGGCTTCGTCAATGCTGTCGAAGATGGCCAGGAGTTGGCGATGCCTGGAGGCGAGCGCTTCCTCCGTACGTCTGTGCCTAGCCACTACTTCGGAAAGCAACTGCACATCGCGCAGACGCCGTCTCCCGGAGTCCGCTGCCAAGCCCTGGTAGTAGGCCGCCTGCTTTTCGGCGTCCGCCAGCCGAGCCCGCAGCTCTGCGATCTCCCCCAGTGGCTCGCCCCCGGCGGCCCTCGGCTCGGATTCAGACTGCCGCATGGGCTTCCTCCTCCGTCAATATGGTGAGCACGCCCGTCCAGTCCAGTCCGTAGTTCCGCTGGTTGAATGGAGCAATCTCAACCCCGGAGTAGATCCCGAGCAAGGGCACGCCGTGTTGATTGAAGACAGCCTGGACCTCCGCGGCCTCCTCCACCGCCGTGCGCGATTCCTGCGCCGTCCGGCCAGCGCAATCAATGTAGAAGCCGAGCGCTGGCGTGTGCCCCTCCGCGACCACCTGAGCCATGAGTGCGGCACTGTTCTCCCGTGCTGATTGGACCATCCGGTCCGTATCGCGCAGCATAAACTGGATTTCGTCCCCTTCGACCAGGTCCGGCTCGAAGACCCCGATACCACTGCCATCAGGCAATACGCCCGTGATGAGTCGGTTGATATAGTCCTGCTCGCGGATCTCGCCGTATTTCTCGCCAAAGTGACGCCCAATGGTGACCAGACTGACCACGGGGCGTTGCTGTTGCCACTCGTCATTGCCGTAGAGCTCGTTGATGGCATCAACAACAGGCAGGCCGTCGATCTCATATAGGCAGGCCCCGTCGATCTTCGTGATCGTGTGATAGCTGCCATCCAATGGCGTGCAGCCATGCATAATCTTGATGTAGGGCCCCGGCGTCCGAGGCACGGCCACTGCCACCGCATGCTGGGTGGCCGCCTTGTCGCCGCAGAACATGCGCGGGGCCGTGAACTGGAAATCGCCCACCAGCCCGGCACCCACTGCGGGGATTGGGCAGGCAACTGCATCCTCGATGCCCTCAAGCAACGGGGCCGACGAGTTGAGTATCCACCGTGATGTGGGGGAAGGCGGCACGCGCACGGAGTCGTAGAACAGGAACAGGAGTTGCTCTTCGAGAGAGCCCCCCAAGGAGCGAATGATCTGACGGCCGGTCTCGCGGCCGTCCCGGTCCAGCCCGTCTGCGGAAGCCAGGTGAACAGGAGACGGGGAGTCCCACTGGAGCACGGCAGCAGCAGCGGCACAGTCAGTGTAGTCCAGATGGTGGTTGCTGATCAGGCCCATCGCCGTGCCCCCGGCAACGGGCGTGCTCTCCCCAACCACACCCTTGATGCCCTTGAGGAACTGCTCCTCATCCATGGCGGCTGCGCAGAACGCTAGCACGAGGTCAGGCCTGCTGATCGCCCCGTCCGCCAATGCCTGCTGGGCGACTTGCCGCCCGGCCACGGCTCCGGTCGCTTCCCCACAGTATCCTATTCCTGCGCGCATGTTGAGTCCCTCTCGGTTGTCCTGATTCCACGTTTCCCCGACTTGAATGCGTGGCGTCGTCCCCGTGCTTCGCCACTCCCCGGCGCAATGCCCTGAAGGCATCGAAATGCCACACGTCCCTTTCTGCGTGTCCCTGCCTGAACTAGCACCGTACGGTTCGGCCCCGGAAGGCGGAGGCGGGCAGCACGCTGGCACGACCCGAAAGGTACCATATCGCGACCTTGTCGCAAGCCGCCCCTGGGGACTGATCGCCCTTCCGGGGCAGAATATCCCTCCCGCCCATGGTGGCAAGGGCACGCCGAGATCCGACGGATAGCCCTGCGGCTCGAACTGTGAGGCGCAACCCCGGTCGCCGTTGACCTGCCCCGCAGATGCGGTACTTTCCTCTGGCCAACGGATCGCAGGCTCGGTAGCTACGAGGAACAAGGCATGACGACACGGCAGCAGACCACGGGCGAGACAGACCATTTCTGGTATCGGCAAGAGAGCGGGTTGCCCTACGTCGATTCGCAACGTGACCACAAGGCGTTTGCGCGCGGGGATGGAGAGGTGCTCCTGTCCGAGGACTGTGGCCGGACCTGGCCGCATCGCGCACCGTTCGCGGACGCGGCGAACGTCACCTTCAGCTGCATTCTGGGGAACGGGAACATCCTCTTCGCCACCCAGGCCAAGCTCTTCCTGAGCACGGACAACCTGCAGACCATCGAGCCGATCACCGTCCAGAATGCCGATGGCTCCGACTACCTCCCGCACGTGCCGTTGGACCCCGCGAAGCCAGGCTGGTACTTCCACACGCTGTCGGGGCAGAACTGCTTCGAGGTAAACGGCAGCGAGATGGTGATCTGGGGCAACTACTGCAACGTGGTCGGCGGCGCGGCTCCGGTCAATATCTACTACTCGGTAGATGGCGGGCGAACCGTGAAGGTCGCCTACACCTTCGGGCGGAGCCCCTACTGCCAGGACTGGGATGCCGATGGCGCAATCCGTCCCGGAGCGGAGCTGGGTGACCCGGACAACCCCACCTGCTGCCGACACCTCCACACCGTCGTCTACAGCCCCACCGAGGATGCCTTCTATGCCTGTACCGGTGATTTCGACAAGCCCGAGGGCTTCGAATGCCACTGGCTGCGCGGCACCTACGATGCGACGGCGGACTCCTGGGATTGGCAGGTCATCATCTCGGATCGCACCAACTCGCGCTACAAATGCGGTGGCATCACCTTCATCGACGGCACGGTCTACTGGATCAGCGACTCCAACGGCCCGCCGCCGCACGACCGCGGCATTTTCCGCTGCGACCCGGCCGACATCGCCAATCCCGAGAAGCACGAGCGCCTCTTCAACCCCGAGGTGGAGGCAGGGTGCATGATCATCCAGGATGGGGTGTTTCTAAGCGCGCACTGCGCCCCCGCCTCCCCCATGGATACCGGCATCATCATCTCCACCGACGCAGGCAAGACCTGGGCCCAATACGACCTCAAAGAATTCGGGCCACGTTCGCTGGTTCGCTTCCACGAGCAGAACAGCGACGGCTGGTTCCGAGTCGACCTAAGGACGGGGTGGGTCAGTTTCTCCGACGAGGCGCTGTTCATCAAGCCCAAGCCCGCGTGAGGCGAGCCTACCCCGTTTCCGGTAGGAACGTGGGCATGTTGATGCCCTGGAACGGGGTGAAGTCACCGAGAACCTGGGAGAAATGCATCTCGCAGTTGCGCCCACCCCAAGAGTAGACCTGGCGGACCAGTTCATTGCGCTCCACCGGCAGGAGGAACACGGGGGTGCGGCCCCGATGCTGGTTCAGTTCGGTCAGCAACAGGGCGGCGGTCACGTCGTCCTCGCGCATCACGCCTGGGCCGATCATGTTGACGCCCGAGTGCCCGCAGGAAACGAGAAACCCCTCCAGGCGGCCGGGGGCAGACTCGAACACGGACACATGCCAGATCCCGTCCGGGTTCTCGATGAAGTGCCGGTAGTCGCTGTCCCGGCGGATGCCGCTGACGGCGAGTTCCACCGCCGCCATGGCTGGCACGTCCGCCGGCGTGGCAGGACGCACAAGGTGGAGATTGGGCACACAGGCATCCAGCCCGTCTTCGGGCACGGCGAGGAACATGTCCTGGTAGGCGTGACGGGGCACGAATCCGGCGCGGGTGTACAGCGAATAGGAGTCCAGATTCATCGCGCTGGAAACCAGCCGCAGGGGCTTTCCCTCGCGTTTCGCAGTGTCGATGATCGCGTTCAGCAGCGTCCGCGCCACCCCACGCCCGAAGTGGTTGGGATGCACGTTCATGATGCCCAGGGAGACGTGGGTTGGGCGGATGTGCTGGAAACACGAGCCGATGATCGCGCCCGAGCGCGTGTCCTCGACCACCAGGCCCGAGCTGCCCTCAAGCGTCTGATAGAGGTCGAAGTGCAGTTCGGTGGTCACCGGCCCATCGGCGAAGATCAGCGAGTGCCCGTGGGCTTGGTACCAGCAGTTGGTGGAGAGGCAGATCAGGTCGGCCACGGCCAGTCGGTCGGCCGGCACCATCTCGCGCAATTTGTAGCCTGTCATCGGCGGGTCTCCCGGTTCAGTGGTGTGGTGACTCTCGCGTCAACGTAGAAGATCGTGTCGGGTTCGGCAAGCCCCTACGTGGCAGTGACCACCGGTGTGGCCACGGGCTGTGGTTGAAGAACCGGCGGAGGGGAGTAGTTTCTACCTACGGTTTCTTGTTCCGTCATGAGTACGAGAGTGTCGCTGAATGGCTTTGACAGTTGAGCAAGTCGTGGGGATGGCGCCGGACGACTCGTCGGTGAAGGCGGGGCGCAAGCTCTCGGCGGAACGACACTGGCCGAAGCTCGGGCGCGTGGGCGAGGCGCTTTGGGGGCTCTGCCAAGGCAGTGGCGCCAAACCCTACCAGGCGCGGGTCGATCTCTCTGGTCCGGCTTGGAAGTGCAGTTGCCCCAGCCGCAAGATCCCCTGCAAGCACAGCTTGGGGTTGATGTTGCTGTATGCGGAGAAACCGGGGCTCTTCGCAGCGGAGAAGCCCTGCGACTTCCTGGCCGAATGGCTTGCCGACCGGCAGGAACGCGCCGCCCAGAAGGAACAGAAGCAGGCCGAGAAGGCGGGAGAGGTGGCGGCAGATCCCGAGGCCCTGGCCCGAAGGCAGGAAGCCAAGACCAAGCGGGCCGCTTCCCGCGAGGACAAGGTCGCGGACGGGATCGCCGAGCTGGCACTGTTCGTAACCGATCTCGCCCGCCAGGGCCTGGCCAGTGTCGCTGGCAAGCCATATGGGTTCTGGGACGGCATGGCGGCGCGACTGGTGGATGCGCAGGCCCCAGGTCTGGCCCGCCAGATCGGGCGTCTGGGCAGTGCAAGCCGTTCCGGCGAAGGCTGGCAGCAACGCCTGCTTCGGCTTGCGGGGCGACTGCACCTGGCCTGCGCAGCGTGGCCCCGCATCGATTCCCTGCCCAACCCACTCCGCGCGGATCTGCGGGCGTTCGTCGGCTTCAGCACACCACAGGAAGAGGTGCAGACAGAACGCGGCGTTCCAGACGATTGGTATGTATTCGCCCAGTCGGTGCTCAACGAGGACGGCGTCCGCTTTGCGCGGACCTGGTACTGGGGGGGCAATGACCAACGTGCTGCCGTCATCCACCAATACGCCTACGCGAACCAGCCGCTCCAGCTTCCCCATGGACCGGGGACCGCACTCCGGGGCGAGTTGGCGTTCTTCCCGTCCGTCGCCCCCTGGCGCGCCTTGCTGAAGGAAAGCGTATCTGCCACCCAGATTCCGTTTGCGCCCCCACCCGGCCTGCACTCCCTGGACGCAATGCTGGCGGCGTTCGCTGGGACTCTTGCCGAGAATCCCTGGGCCGAGAGCCGGGCCTACCTGCTCGACAGTGTCTTGCCCCTGCACCAGGGAGACCATTGGCAGTTGCAGGATGCCGCAGGCATCGCCCTGCCGCTATGCGTTGCCGGCGACGATGGCTGGGAGCTGCTATCGCTCTCCGGCGGGCAGCCGCTGACGGTCTTCGGCGAATGGGATGGCACGCGTTTCCTCGCCCGCGCGGCGATCGGCGAGGACGACCGTCTGCACTGCCTCACCATGCCTGGAAAGACGGACGGCTAGACCCCATGGCTCAGCTCTGGAACGAACTTCTGAAGACGGCGATCCTGGGGACGGACCGCAAGCCGTTGGCCCTGCCGCCACCTGAGGATGCCCTCGGCGCATTCGTCGCCCAACTATTTGCCGACGATCCGGCCTGGCAACTGCTGTCTACTGCCGCCACCATCGATCTGGCGACCCGGGCTGCCACCACCGGCGTGTCTGTCTTGCCCATGCCGCCGACCTGTCCAGAGGACCCGGAACCCGCCGCGTCGTCCGCCGCCGCCGTCTTGCTTGCCAAGCTGCTCGACGTGCAGCCACTGCTGGTGCCGGAGTTCTGCGAGACCTGTGCCCGCGTCCATCGCCGCTTGCCCGCCGAGCTGCTGCCGCGCCTATTGGCCTACGCCCGCAAAGAGCGAGTTGCCCGCCGTGCCGTGGATCCCGTCCTGGGCGTGCGCGGCCACTGGCTTGCCCACCAGAATCCCGATTGGGACTTCGCCGTCGGCCAGGTGGAACCCGGCCCTGTGGCGCTGGATGCCTCCGTCTGGCAAACAGGCACGCGCGAACAGCGCTTGCGTCTGCTCGCCGAACAGCGCGCTCGGGATCCGGAGAGCTCCCGACAATTGGTTGCCAGCTCCTGGGAACAGGAAGACCACGCCATGCGGGCGGAGATCGTGCAGGGCTTTACGGCCCAACTCGAGCCGGCGGACGAGCCGTTTCTCGAGGCTTGCCTGGACGATCGTCGGAAGGCTGTCCGCGCTGCCGCCCAAGGGCTCCTGGCCCGGCTGCCACAGTCGGCCTTTGCCCAGCGGATGCTGGAGAGAGCCATGGCTAGCCTCAGGTTCACAGCGAAGAAGGCGGGACTGATGTCCCGACTCGTCGGTGGCAAGAGGACGCTGACGCTCGAAGTGGAACTGCCCGCCGCCTGCGACAAGGCCATGGCCCGGGACGGCATCGCCGCCAAAGTACCCGCGCACCTCAAGTTCGGCGAGCGCAGTTGGTGGTTCCGCCAGATCCTGTCGTCCGTCTCACCATCGGCCCTTGCCGCCGCTGTGGGCATCCCCGCAGAGCAGATGGAACAGGTCGCTCTCGCCTCCGACTTCAGCAAGGAGATCACGGAATCGTGGCACGAAGCCGCCAAGCGCTGCCACGACGCGGACTGGGCGTTCCGCCTGCACCAGCGCAGCGCCGAACGCTACCAGGATCTGCTGCCGAGCCTGCGCCCGGAGCAACGCGAGCAAGCCGTGCTGAGCTCCGTGACCGCCGCCCGGCCCGCCGATGTCACCGACGTTGCCCAGCAGTTGCTGGCATTCGAGGACACGATTCCTCTGGGGATTGCCCGCGCCGCTGCTACGCTCTTACGCCAAGCCATCCGCCGCAAACCGAAAAACGTGCTGCCATGGGGCCTCCCATGGGAGCAACTGGCGATGCGCCTCCCGGTGGAGATCGCCGCCGAGGTCCTGGCTGAATGGCCGGATGCCGGGGGCGATGCCGAGCCATGGGGCAAGCATGCCGGCACTTTCCAGGAAGTCCTGCAACTCCGGCACGAGATTCGGCAGGCCTTGGCTGGATAGAGCACCCACTACCTTGCAGATCATATAGCACAGAAGGAACATGGCCATGGAAGCACCGGAGAAACTCTTGCGGGCCAGCGCCGAACAGCAGTTCGCGGTGGAGCTCGAAGCCCTGGCGAAGTGCGACACCCGCCCCCGTCCCCCCAACTGGCGTCTCTCGCCTTGGGCCGTGGCCACCTACCTCCTGGGCGGCACGCTCGACGATGGCACGGAGATTGTCCCCAAATACATCGGCAGGCGGCGCGTGATCGAGATTGCGATCGCCACCCTGGCCACGGATCGGGCACTGCTTTTGCTGGGAGTTCCGGGCACAGCCAAAACGTGGGTCTCCGAGCACCTTTCCGCCGCCATTTCCGGCGATTCCAGCATGCTGGTGCAGGGCACGGCGGGCACCGCCGAGGATGCCGTGCGCTATGGCTGGAACTACGCGCGGCTGCTGACCGAGGGGCCGACCAAGGAGGCCATCGTGCCCAGCCCCATCATGCGCGGCATGGTGGAGGGCAAGATGGTGCGCGTCGAGGAACTGACTCGCATCCCAGCGGAGGTGCAGGATGCTCTGATCACCATCCTCTCCGAGAAGACGCTACAGGTCCCCGAACTGGGCTTTCACGTGCAGGCGGTGAAGGGCTTCAACGTCATTGCCACCGCCAATGACCGGGACCGGGGCGTGAACGACCTCTCCTCTGCCCTCAAGCGCCGCTTCAACACCGTCGTTCTGCCGTTGCCGGACAATATCGAGGAGGAAGTGGAGATTGTCCGCAGCCGGGTCGCCGCCGTGGGGCGTGCACTTGAGCTGCCGGACGAACTGCCTGCGCTGGCCGAGATCCGCCGAATAGTCACCATCTTCCGCGAGCTTCGCGGGGGCCAGACCGAAGACGGCAAGACCAAGCTCAAATCCCCCTCCGGCACGCTCTCCACGGCGGAGGCGATCTCCGTGGTCAACAACGGTCGGGTGCTCGCCTGCCACTTCGGCGACGGTGACATGAAGGCCCCGGATGTCGCCGCCGGCCTGACCGGGTCGGTACTCCGCGACCCCGTCCAGGACCGCATCGTCTGGCAGGAGTATCTCGAAACGGTGGTCAAGGAACGCGATGGCTGGAAGGACCTCTACCGGGCCTGCCGCGAGTTGGCGTAGCGGAGGGGAAGGCATGAACGAAGTCGACGAAACGCTTGCCGCCCCGCCACCTGCGAAGGCACAGCCCGAGGTGCAGATCTACGGGATCCGCCACCACGGGCCGGGCTCGGCACGCAGTCTGGTGCAGGAACTGACCGCGTTCCAGCCGGATTGTCTGCTGGTGGAGGGACCGCCCGAGGCGGAATCGTGCGTGGCCCTGGCGCTGGAGCCGGGGATGGAGCCGCCAGTCGCGCTCCTGAGCTTCATTCCAGACCAGCCGCAGCGCGCGATCTACCATCCGTTTGCCGAATACTCGCCGGAATGGCAGGCCATCCGGCACGCGTTGGCGCATGGAACGCCCCTGCGCTTCATGGACATGCCGCTGGTCCATGCCTTCGGCCTGGATGTGGCCAAGGAGGAAGAGCTGCGCCAACGGCTGGAGAACACTCCTCCCGGGGATGCCGCCGCCGTTCCTCCCCAGCCGGATGAGATGGCAGCCCCTCGCCGCGACCCCTTGGGGTGGTTGGCCGAGGCAGCGGGGTTCGGTGATGGCGAGCGTTGGTGGGAGCACATGGTGGAGCAGCGCGTGGATGGCGAAGGCGTGTTCCTGGGCATACTGGAGGCGATGACCGCGCTCCGCGACGAACTGCCACCAATCCCCGACCCCGAGGAGCAGTTGCGCGAGGATCGCCGCGAAGCTTTCATGCGCACCGCCCTGCGCAAGGCGATGAAGGAGTTCGGGCGCATCGCCGTGGTCTGCGGCGCGTGGCATGCCCCCGCCCTCGTGCCGGAGAACATGCCGAAGGTGAAGGATGACCGGGAGTTGACCAAGGGACTCCCCAAAGCCAAGGTGAAGACCACCTGGATTCCCTGGACCAACACGCGGCTGACCTTCGAGAGTGGCTACAGCGCCGGCATCGACTCGCCGGGCTGGTACGAGCACCTGTGGCTTCACCGCGAAGGCATTGCCGAACACTGGTTGACCTTGGTCGCGCGGTTGCTGCGGGAGGAGGGGCTGGATGCCTCCTCGGCCCAGGTCATCGATGCAGTGCGCACGGCGGAGAGCCTCGCGGCGCTGCGCGGGCACCCCCTGCCGGGCCTGCCGGAGCTGGAGGATGCCTGCCAGGCACTGCTCTGCTTTGGCGGCAGTGCCCCGCTCGCCATCATTCGCCGCAAACTCATGGTCGGCGAAGCCCTCGGCAGCGTGCCGGAGGCTGCCCCGCTCGCCCCCCTGATGGCCGATCTCCAACGTCTGCAGAAGCGATTGCGCTTCCCCCCCAAGGCAACCCGCAAGACCGTCACCCTCGACCTGCGCAAAGAGAACGACCTAGCCCGCAGTTGGCTCCTGCATCGCCTCCATCTCCTCGGCATTCCCTGGGGAGAAGTCGTCATGGCCTCCGGCAAGGGGACCTTCAAGGAGGCGTGGCAAACCGAATGGAAGCCGGAATTCGCCATCCGCCTGATCGAGCAGGGGGCCTGGGGAAACAGTGTGCAGGAAGCCACCGAGGCCTACGCCGTCCACGTCGCGGACGAGACCGGCGATCTGGATTCCCTGACCGAACTCATCGGGACGATCTTCCTTGCCGAACTCCCGGCTGCTACCGCCCATGCGGTCCAGCGGCTGCAGGACGAAGCCGCCCTGGCCGTCGATATCACCCATCTCATGCGGGCTCTGCCGCCGTTGGTCAATGTCATGCGCTACGGCAACGTGCGACAGACCGACGCCGACCTCGTTGGACAGGTCGTGGATGGAATGGCCGCACGCATCTGCGTTGGCTTGCCCATGGCCTGCGGCTCGCTCAACGACGATGCCGCCGCCGAAATGCTCCAGGCCGTTGGCGCGGTGGATGAATCCCTGCGGCTGCTCCAGGCGCCCCCCCTGCTCGACCTCTGGCGCGAGGCGTTACAGCGTTCCTCCCAACTCCCACGCCTCAACGGTCTAGTGGGCGGCCGCATGGTGCGGCTGTTGCTCGACGGCGGTGCCCTGGATACCCCCGGTGCGGCCCAGCGGTTCTCTCTCGGACTCTCTGACCCCGATCCCGCCATCGCCGCCAATTGGGTGCAGGGCTTCCTGGCCGAAAGTGGCATCGTGCTGATCCACGACGATTCCCTCTGGCAACTGGTCCACAGCTGGGTGGCGCAGCTTTCCGCCGATGCCTTCGAGGCCGTGCTCCCCCTCGTCCGACGCACCTTTGCCGATTTCCCGGCTGGGGAGCGCCGCCAGCTGAGCGAACGGGCCAAAGCCACCGCTTCCGGAGCCCAGTCAGGCCACAGTCTCGACACCGGGTCGGCCTCCCTCCACGGGGATCGTGCAGCCGCTGTCCTGCCCATTCTGGCCACCATCTTTGGCCTCGAAGACCATGCCGCCGGAGACGCACCATGAGCGAACCAGCTCCCGCCATTGACCGCGAGGAAAGCCTGCGCCGCTGGCGACTGCTTCTGGGTAGCGAGGCCGAGGGCATTGGCGGCACGCTCTCCCAACGCGATCTCGGGGTCGATGCTGCCTTGGCGGCACTCTACGACGCCACCGGGGCGGACGGCGAGAAGCGCTTTGGCGGCCTCGGTGGTAGTGCCCCGCGCGTGGCCCGCTGGCTGGGTGACATCCGCGAGTACTTCCCTGCCTCCATCGTGCGCGTCATGCAGCGCGATGCCATGGAGCGGCTCAACCTGAGGCAGCTCCTCATGGAACCGGAGATGATGGAGACCGTCCAGCCGGATGTGCATTTGGTCGCCGACCTCATGACCCTCTCCAGTGTGATGCCAGCCAAGGCCAAGGACACCGCCCGCCAGGTTGTTCGCAAGGTCGTCGAGGAACTGACCCGCAAGCTGGAGAACCCCACGCGACAGGCAATCAGCGGCAGTCTCAACCGCGCCGTGCGCAATCTCCGGCCCCGACACAGCGAGATCGACTGGCACCGGACCATCCGGGCCAATCTCAAGAACTACCAGCCATCCCATCGCACCATCATCCCCGACCAGCGCATCGGCTACGGGCACAAGCGCAGCTCCCTGCGGGACATCATCCTCTGCGTCGATCAGTCCGGCTCCATGGGCACCAGTGTCGTCTACTCCTCGATCTTCGGGGCCGTGATGGCCTCCCTGCCCGCCGTTGCCACCCGTATTGTGGTGTTCGACACCAGCGTGGTGGATATGACCGACAAACTCCAGGATCCCGTGGAGCTCCTGTTCGGGGTCCAGCTTGGTGGCGGCACCGATATCAACCGGGCGCTGGCCTACTGCCAGAGCTGTATCCGACGTCCGCAGGAGACGATTCTAGTCCTGATCTCCGACCTCCTCGAGGGCGGTGTGCGGGACAACATGCTGCGGCGAGCGGCGGAGATCGTCGGGGCCGGGTCCCAGTTCGTGGCTCTGCTCGCCCTCAACGACGAAGGCGCACCTTGCTACGATCACGAGAATGCCGCGGCCCTGGCCCAGCTCGGCGTCCCGGCCTTCGCCTGCACGCCCGACCTCTTCCCCGACCTCATGGCCGCCGCCATCGCCCGCCGCGACCTCGGCCAGTGGGCCTCCACCCACGACCTGAACGCGGGGCGCAAGCAGTGATCTTCCTGAAGAACCGTCCGGCAATGCCTTTGGAGCCGCCATGGAAGCGCCTTGCGCAACGCGGTGCTCGCCACCTCCACCGGTGTGTCGGACGACGATTGGGGCTATAGTCAGTCCAGCAGCGCCCGCCTGCGTCTCACGCCCGGCTTCAGCTCTGCACCCAGGGCGAGCGCCCTGAGCACATTGAGGATACGAGAATGCACGAACTACATGCCAAGAAGGCCTTCCTCTGCGATATGGATGGCGTCATTTACCACGGCAACCAGCTGCTGCCCGGTGTCCCCGAGTTCATCGACTGGCTGCGCGCCAACGAGAAGAGCTTCCTCTTTCTCACCAACAGCAGCGAACGCTCGCCCCGCGAACTCAGTCAGAAGCTCGCGCGCCTTGGCCTTGAGATCGAGGAAGAGCACTTCTACACCAGCGCCTTGGCCACCGCGAGTTTTCTCGGCAGCCAGAGGCCCGGAGGCAGCGCCTACGTCATCGGCGAAGCCGGATTGACCAATGCCCTCTACAATGCCGGCTTCACCATGAACAACGTGGACCCCGACTACGTGGTGGTCGGCGAGACCCGCACCTACAGCTATGAGCGCATCGAGCAGGCCGTGCACCTCGTTCTCGCCGGGGCCAAGCTCATCGGCACCAACCCCGATCTCACCGGCCCCACCGAGCGGGGCATTGTCCCCGCCACCGGCGCGCTCATGGCCCCCATCGAGCTGGCCACTGGCAGCAAGGCCTACTTCGTGGGCAAACCCAACCCCCTGATGATGCGCCACGCCCTGAAGAAGATCGGCTGCCGCCGAGAAGAGACCGCCATCGTCGGCGACCGCATGGACACCGACATCATCGCCGGCATCGAGTCCGAGATCGAGACTGTCCTCGTCCTCAGCGGTGTCGCCACCCGTGACAACATCTCCCGCTTTGCCTACAATCCCCGCTACATCCTCGACGGCGTCGGCGACATCCTGCCAGTGGCATAGCATCGGAGGCTATCGATGAAACGACGTGACTTCCTGCGACAGATCGGTGCAACGGCGGTTGGGACATGGCTTCTGCCGGGGGCACGGGGAACTGCCCAGGAGCGCGGGAAGAAGCCGAATGTCATCGTGCTGCTGGCCGATGATCTGGGCTATGGCAGCGTGGGCTGCTATGGGGCCAACCCGCAGTTGGTCGCGACGCCGAACATCGACCGCCTGGCCAGAGAGGGAATACGGTTCACCGATGCCAATACGCCGTCCTCGGTCTGCACGCCGACTCGCTATGGCTTGCTGACCGGTCGTTACTGTTGGCGGTCGCGGCTCAAGAAGGGGGTCTCGAACGTGCGCGATCCCCTGCTTATCGAGACGGAACGCCCCACTCTCGCCAGCCTGCTCAAGGGCCAGGGCTACCGTACGGCGATGGTGGGCAAGTGGCACTTGGGATACGGCACGGCCAAGCGGACCGACTTCACGAAAGAGCTGAAGCCGGGACCGTTGGAGTTGGGCTTCGACTACCAGTTCGCGGTCCCCCAGAACAACGGCGACATGACCGGCGTTTACGTGGAAAACCACCGCGTGGTTGGGCTCCGCACAGACAAGCTGGACCGCAATGCGGCCAAGACCTTCTACGGCCCCAAGTTCATGGGGTTGGACGCACCGCAGCGGGACGAGAACGAGAACATGCCCGTGCTTACCAACAAAGCCGTGACGTGGCTCAGGAACGTGCCGCAGGACACGCCCTTCTTCCTCTATTTCGCGGCGACCGCCGTCCACGAGCCCATCACGCCATCGCGCAGCGTGGCCAACACGAGCAAGGCGGGCCCCTACACCGACTTCATCCGGGATCTGGACCGGACGGTCGAGTTGCTCCTGGCCGAACTGGAGCGGCGGGGGGAGCTGGAAAACACGCTCTTCCTCTTCACCAGCGACAACGGCGGCGTGCTGCCGCCACCGCCGCAGTCGAAGCGCAAGGACAGGAATCCATCGATCAAGCAGGCTGTGGAAGCTGGGCTCAAGATCAACGGCGACTGGCGGGGCCGCAAGCACAGGATCTGGGAGGGCGGATTCCGCGTCCCCTTCCTGGTCCGCTGGCCGGAACGAGTGCAGGCAGGCAGCGTATGCGAGCGGACGGTGGGCCTGGTCGATACCTACGCCACGTTGGCGGGGCTTCTCGGCGTTGCCCTACCCGAACCGGAAGCCGCTGCCCAAGACAGCGTCAGTTTCCTGCCTCTGCTCGCAAAGCCGGACGCTTCCCAACCCCGCGACTCCATCATCCTGCACAACGCCCGCGGTGTCTTCGCGGTTCGGCAGGGCCCATGGAAGTACATCGAGGGCAAGCCCCATGGCAAGGTGAGACCGGGGGAGCTCAAGCACAATCCCGAGTTCCGCCCGCAGCTCTACCATCTCGGCAACGACCCGGCCGAGGCCGAAAATCTGATCGCGAAGCGCCCCGAGGTGGTCGAACGCCTCGGTGCCTTGCTGAACCAGCACCGGCAGGCTGGCTTCAGCCGTTCCGCGCGGTAACACCAGACACAGGCCCCAAAGCTGTTGCACGCGGGCGAGGGAAGCCTATGGTTACTGGATTCCGTTGCCGACCAAACCGAGGAGCCTGACATGCCCAGCAAACCCAACATTGTCTTCTTCTTCACCGACGACCAACGCTTCAACACGATCCACGCCCTGGGCAATGACGAGATCATCACGCCCAACATCGACCGGTTGGTGGCGAATGGCGTCGCCTTCACCCATGCCCACATCCCTTGCGGCACCAGCGGTGCGGTGTGCATGCCCAGCCGGGCCATGCTGAACACGGGGCGCAGTCTGTTCCACATCGAGGGCGCGGGCCAGAGCATTCCCGACGACCACACGACCATCGGCGAAGCCCTGCAGGGCGCGGGCTACCGCACCTTCGGCACCGGCAAATGGCACAATGGCGCGCGGGCCTATGCGCGCAGTTTCACCGATGGCGACGAGATCTTCTTCGGTGGCATGGCCGATCACTGGAACGTGCCCGCCTTCCACTACGATCCCACTGGTCAGTACAAGGGCTCCCTGCCCTGGATCGAGAACTGGCAGACAAAGCGAGACGTGAAATACCGCCATGCCGACCACATCAACTGCGGCAAGCACTCAAGCGAGATGGTGGTAGACGCGGCCCTGAGCTTCATCGAGACCTACGACTCAGACGCCCCCTTCTACACCTACATCTCCTTCCTGGCCCCCCATGATCCGCGCTCCATGCCCAAGCAGTATCTGGAGATGTACGACCCAGCCACCATCTCCCTCCCCAAGAACTTCATGGGCGGCCATCCCTTCGATACCGGCGCCCTGCATATCCGCGACGAACAACTGGCCGGTTTCCCGCGCACTCCCAAGGAAACGCGGCAGCACATCGCCGAGTATTACGCGATGATCACCCATCTCGACGCCCAGCTCGGCCGCGTGCTCGCCGGCTTGGAGGCCAAGGGGATTCTCGACGACACGATTCTCGTCTTCGCCGGCGACAACGGTCTGGCCCTCGGCCAACACGGACTCTTCGGCAAACAGAACTGCTACGAGCACAGCGTCCGCGTACCCCTGGTCATCGCCGGTCCCGGCGTACCCAAGGGCGAACGCAGCACGGCCTACGCCTACCTCTTCGACATCTTCCCCACCCTCTGCGAACTGACCGGCACCAGACGCCCCGCCA
The DNA here is from genome assembly GCA_018648945.1 of Victivallales bacterium. The sequence goes on along the minus strand of JABGQJ010000077.1, from coordinate 2,134 downwards.
GCGTGGAGGGGACCAGCCTCGTGCCCGCCTTCACCGACGGTTCCTGCGGAGTCCGCGACACCCTCTACTTCGCCTATACCGACAGCCAACGGGCGGTGAAAGACCGCCAGTTCAAGCTGATCGAGTACGTGGCTGGCGGCGAACACATCATGACTCAGCTCTTCGACTTCGTCGCCGACCCCTGGGAACTCAGCAACCTGGCGGACGACCCCGCCTATGCGGGCAAGCTCGCCGAACTCCGGACCGAGATGTTCCGCTTGCGTGATGAGTGGGACGACCGGCAGAGCGAGTGGGGTGAACGCTTCTGGGCCGGTTACGGGAACGAGGGCTAGGTCATGCGTGCCATCCTGAACCCCGAGACATTCGCTGCCTTCCCCATCGTCGGCATCCTGCGGGGATTCCCGCTCGAACTGACCCGCGAGATCGCCCGCGAGTCCGCCAACGCCGGCCTCCTGGCGCTGGAAGTGACCATGAACACCCCTGGGGCCGCAGAACAGATCGCGGCTCTGGTCCAGGACATGGGCGACCGGCTCTGCGTGGGGGCCGGAACCGTGACGAGTGTCGAGGAATTCCTCGCGGCCCGCGATGCGGGGGCGGGATTCATCGTGACCCCCAACCTGGAGTTGGAGGTGCTGAGGCTGTGCCGGGAAGCGGGCATCCCTGCCTTTCCCGGCGCCATGACTCCCACCGAGATCGTCACTGCGTGGACCCACGGTGCGACCATGGTCAAGCTCTTCCCGGCTGGCGCTCTGGGCCCCGGCTATCTGAAGGCAGTCAAAGCTCCCCTCGACCGCATTCCGCTTCTGCCCACCGGTGGCGTGTCACTGGAGAATGCGGCCGCCTTCCTGGCTGCGGGTGCCAGCGGCTTCGGCATCGGCAGCCCCCTCTTTGCCCGCGCCCGCATGGAAGCCCGCGATTGGGCTTGGCTCCGCGAACGCATCGCCGCCTTCCAGGAGCTGTTCTAGAAGGGGAGGAATGCTGGAATGGTGGAATGGTGGGAGAGAGAGGTAGAGGGGAAGGGAGCGGGAGGCCCGTCGGCCATGCCGTCCATTGTCCATGCGCCGCAGGCGGGTCCATGTCGTCCATGTCGTCCATGGCCCCATCGCCTTCACCAATCCGCCTGCTACAGCTCTTGCCAGGGCAGCAGTTCGGTCTGATCCGTCTCGGCATCGTAGCGCATCACCTGCCCCGTTCCCTGCCACGCGGGCACCAGTTGGCAGATGCCGCCATTCGTCCCCTCGTAGCGGTAGTCCTGGTGGAAATGGCCCAGGAAGATCCGCCGCACGCCCTTGGCAAACCACCGCTCCGCAAACGCCTGTACCTCTTCCTCCGGCAGGTATTTCTGGCGGACTTTTCCGGCCTCGCCCAACTTGCGCTTGATGAAGCGCGCCAAACGCCGCCCGCCCGGCAGCATGCCGAAGCAGAGGCGCGAAAGCGAGTTTTTCGTGACCAACCGCAGGAGGCGGTATCCTGTGTCGCGGCGGTTGACCAGATCGCCATGGGCGAGAAGCAGCTCCCCTTGTCGCCATTCCTTGGCCGACCAGAACGTGAAAGACTCCGGGTGGCATTTGCCCACGTAGAACTCGTGGTTCCCCTCCAGCAGGCCAATCCTCCGGCGGTCCACTTCCCGATGGCACCAGTGCAGAATCCGGTCGCTCGCTGGCGAGTGGAAGCTGGGCGCGCCAACCCAGAAATCGAGGATATCCCCCAGCAACACGACATCCTCGGTTGTCTGCTCGATCCGTTCGAGCATGGCGAAGAAATCGGCGAGCTTGGGGCTCTGGTCGGTCAGATGAGAGTCGGCGACAAGGATCATAGGGGCATTCCAGGCACAGTGAAGCCCAAACATAAGGGAAGGGGGCGACAGTGCAATACCAGTTGATCCCCCCCGCTTCTTCGGCTATGCTTCGGGATGCAACTCAGGACCGCCAAAACCCTACTTCCCTTCTTCAGCCTATGCCTTGTCTCCCTGCTCCTCAGCGGGTGCATCCACTTGGAGCAGCGGGTGAAGATCAACTCCGATGGCTCGGGGGTTGTGACCTACGACTATTCGGTGGCGGAAGAGACGTTCGGCACCGTGGCAACCGGTCGAATGGCCATCGGCGAGTGGCAGAAGCGGCCCCAGGCTGGGCTC
>JABGQJ010000769.1 GCA_018648945.1 Victivallales bacterium | reverse complement strand
GGACTTCCTCAACCGGGCGGAGGCGGGTCAGGATGACAAGGAGCCGGAAGGCATTGTGCAACGGGTCTTCCAGCGCTACGGCCTCCTGGCCGTGCTACTCATCCTCATTCCCTTCGGCTTCATGCTCAATCTCACCCCCTGCGTCCTGCCCATGATCCCCATTAATCTCGCCATCATCGGGGCGGGTGCGCAGGCAGGCTCGAAGAAGCGCGGTTTCGCTCTTGGCAGCGTCTATGGCGCCGGTATGGCAGTCGTCTACGGCCTGCTCGGCCTCGTCGTCATCTTCACCGGCCAGCAGTTCGGTGCTCTGAACGCCTCCCCGTGGTTCAACCTCGCCATCGCCGCTCTCTTCATCGGCCTGGCCCTGGCCATGTTCGATGTGTTTGTCATCGATTTCTCCCGTTTCCAGCGACGGTCCGCCGCTGCCGCCGATGGCCCCCCTCGCGCTCCCTATGCCACCGCCTTCCTCCTCGGCGGCACGGCCGCCTTGCTTGCCGGCGCCTGCGTCGCCCCCGTCCTCATCTCCGTTCTCCTGCTCGCCTCCAACCTCTACCGCAGCAATCCCGCCGCGCTGCTCCTTCCCTTCATGCTTGGCGTCGGCATGGCCGCCCCCTGGCCCTTCGCTGGTGCGGGCATGTCGTTTTTGCCCAAACCTGGTGCCTGGATGGACTGGGTCAAACGCGTCTTCGGGGTGCTGATCCTGCTGATGGCCCTCTACTACGGCGGACTCGCCATCAAGCAGTTCAGCCCCGCCGGGGGCCACCGCAGGACCGATGTGGCCGCTGACCTCAAGCGGGCGTTGGCTGAAGACAAGCCCGTTTTCCTCGACTTCTGGGCACTCAGTTGCTCGAACTGCAAGAAGATGGAGAAGGACGTCTTCCCCGAAGAGAGCGTGGCCAAGCGCCTGGAGGACTTCGTCTTCGCCGGCGTCCAGGGCGACCTGTTGGATCGAGCAGACGTCAACTGGGCCGGCAAGCGGTTCAAGATCGTTGGCAACCCAACCTACATCATCCTGGTGCCGAAGCCGACCCTGGCAGAGTAGGTGCCAGGCCCGCCCTGTCAGCGCGGTCCGGTGAGTTTAGGTGTGCTCTCTCAGGAGCTGTCCTCCCTCAGTCCACGTGAAAGCGGACGGGGACTGGTCCGTGCTCGCCACTTCGGCGTTTCGCCAGCAGGGCCTCACGGTTTGGGTACACCGGGTACAACGCTTCCATCGCCCGGCAGAAGCCCTCGATCCCGAGGAGCTTGGGAGGCAGTGTATCTCCGTCAAGCACCGGCAGGCGGATGTCTTCCGTCGCCCTCAACTCTGGTTTGTTGCGTTGCATATCCGCTCCAGAATCTCGTCAGTGCCATACCGTTCGCATAGCTGCCTGAACCGTTCGCTTCGGGGGGCAACGCCGTTGGCAGTGAGGAGCTCCACGACATCGTCAAAGTCACGGCGACCACGATTCGCTTCGTTGTACCGGATTGCGTGCAGCTTGGTCCCCAGCATCATGTCGAGAGAGGCGCAACGGAGTTGCGTTCCGAAGACCATCTCATCGTGCCCATCTGCCCAGATGCGTTCGATGGTCCCGCGATCGACAAAGACCGTGTCGATGTCCAGGATCTCGGGAAGGTCGTGACGGAACTTCGCGTACTGGGTTGTGCGCAGCACTTCTGCGTATCCCTGTCGCATAGCCGTCCCGGCGAAGACCTCCAGATCCTCGTCGCAGATCAGGAAATCGATGTCAAGCGTGGAGCGCTCCACGCCATGGATAGGCAGTGCGAAGCCGCCAAAGAGGACAAGCCTGACTCCCTGGACCTTCGCGGTTGACACAAGCGCCTGGAAGACATGGCCATGGGTTGAGTCACTCATGGTTGAGCCTGTTCCAGGCGGCTAGAATGCGCTGGTGTGTTGGTTCGCATGCTAGCAACCTAGCCAATGCGCGAACGCTACGCAAGTGGACGGCTTCCCCGTTCCCACACCGGGGATTTCCCAGCGCACCGGAGTCGTGGCCGGGAGCGCCGGCTTCCAGCTGGCATCTTCTCCCTCTTCCGGTGGTGCGGGAGGATACGGGGGAGTGCACCGGGGCCCGGCGCACCTACCTGGGGCCGGGACCAGAATGGCCCGCCCAGGGCATCGGTCGTGAGCAGCCCCAGTTCCCTCTGCCGGAAGACCCAGAAAGAGCCTGGCTCGCCTCTCCCCTGTCCACAGGAAGGTCGGGGAGAGGGCAGGCCATGGACCACATGGACCTGCCTGCGGCGCGCGGACGTCATGGACGATGGACGACATGGACGAGGCAGACGGCAGTATTGTGCCTCCTGTCCATCGTCCATGCAGTCCATGGGGTCCATGCAGTCCATTCGGCTCGGCTGGCGGCAGCCGTCAGAGAAGACTCGAAGTCCGGGGACGGAAGTCTGGGGACGCGTTCTCCCGTGCTCGGACTCACTGACGAGAAGGTCGAACGCAAGCACGACGAACAGCTTGAGGACAGGGAGGGAAGGGGCAGCCGCGAAGGGAATCGCTGTCCGTCGGCTCTAACGCATGGCCGGAGTGACGAGGCCAGGGAGAAGGGAGGATTGCGCCCAAAGGGAACGCCAAAGGGAGTTGTGCCGTAGTCTGGCAAGACACGGGTTACTCTGGACCTATACCCCGACGACCAGCTTCCGGCTGAGTTGCTGGCCCAGCTCCTGCGAGCCGGAGCCGGCACGGGGACGGTATATGTCAGGTGAGTTTCCTACCGGCGGCGCGCTGGCTGAGCGAGGGTGGGTGGGGTATTGTTCGACAACCGCTTTGGCGAGGTAGGGGCAGAGGCGTTGGCCGCATATTCCAGACCTGAGGACGACCCACACGATGAAGATCACCAACCTGAACGACGTCCCGAAGACTGAGGTAGAGATGGACGGCGTCAAGGGGGCCTGGCGGCAGTTACCCATCGGCTCCGCAGATGGCACACCGGCCTACTCGCTGCGCGTCTTCACGCTCGAACCGGGCGGCCATACGCCCTGCCACGCCCATCCCTGGGAGCACATCAACTACGTCATGGCCGGCGAAGGCGCCATCGTCGATGAGGACGGCACCGAGCACCCCTTCAACGCCCTTGATTTCGCCATCATTCCGGGCGGCGAGAAACACCAGTACCGGAACACCTCTGACAAGAAGCCCTTCATGATGATCTGTGCTGTGCCCAAGGAATACGAGTAGTCTCGGCGCAGCACACGGGGGACCCATCGGTCTGCCCGTGTCCAGGACCGAGGCAGATGCGTGCAGACAACCTACGGGATTTGGAGTTGACATGAAGCTATTGAGCAGATCGTGTTTGGTCGTGGCGGGTCTGGCGATGTTGTCGGGGAGTGTCCTCTTAGGCACCACGCTGTACGTGGGCCCGGGAGGGCGGGACACCTGGTCCGGGAGGGTGGCGACGGCCAGGGCGGATGGTCGTGATGGACCGTTGGCGACGTTGCAGGGGGCTCGGGATGCGGTCCGGCGCCTGAAGCAGGCTGGTCCACTCACCGAGCCGGTGTCGGTGCAGTTCCGGGGTGGGATGTATGCCGTGCCCGAGCCGGTTGTCTTTGGGACGATCGATAGCGGCACGGCTGCGTGCCCGGTGACCTACGGCGCGTTTCCTGGAGAGAAGCCCGTTCTCAGCGGCGGGCGGCGGCTGACCGGTTTCCAGGTGACGGACGGGGTCTGGCGTCTGAAACTCCCGGAGGTCGCTGCCGGGGACTGG
>JABGQJ010000768.1 GCA_018648945.1 Victivallales bacterium | reverse complement strand
GCTGGTTGTCCTTGACGCATCTATGGTCCCTGGTATTCGATCCACTGAGGAGACCTCCCCATGTGCCGTCCCCTGATTGCCCTATCGCTCCTGTTGCTTGTTCAGGCCTCCGCGGCACCCGTCCGTGTCTGGACTTTCACCAACGACTTGGCGGGATGGACGCCCGGCAACTGGGAATCCACGGCCATCGATGCCAACGGTTTCTCCGGGGTCAGCAAGTACGACTGTGGGCTCCTCTCGCCCAAACTGGGCATCGAGGCCGAGGACTACCCCGAACTCCTGGTGAGCATGACCACCGACATCGGCGGCGGCGGCGAGACCTTCTTCAAGTCGGTGGGGAAGGGGCTCACCGACGAGCGCAAGGCGCGCCATGTGGCCGTGGCCTCGACCAAGCCCCGCCTCTACCGCATCCTGCTTCAAGATCAGCCAGGCTGGGAGGGCGCCATCGACCAGATCCGCTTCGATCCGCTCAATCCCGCCGGGGCAAACATCAAGATCGACTTCATCGCCCTCATGCCCAAGGCCGGCATGAGCCCGGTCAACGGCAGCATCGAGATCATGCGCGACGGCAAGCCGCTTGGCTGGAATGCCATAGGCGCGGAGGCCACAGTAACTAAGGACAAACCCCACAGCGGCAGGAATGCCCTCCGCATTCAACGCGGCAGCGGTTGGAGTCTCGACCCCATCGACCTCTCCCGCCTTGGCACGTACCGCATCGATGGCTTTGCCCGCGGGGCCAAGGGGAGCAGAGCCGTGCTATGGCCCTTCGTCATGTTCCATAGCGACGTTCTGGAGATGTCCCTCAAATTCCGTGGGATTCCTCCCCCTGGCGGCGGCATCCCTGTCACCGACGACTGGGCGCCATTCACCCACACCTTCACCTTCCCTCGTGGTATCCACCGCGCCATCGTGAAGTTCGCAGTCAAGCGCGGTGCAGTGGATTTGGACGACGTGTACATCACCCACGTCAAGCCCGGCGACATCGTCGATCCCGGCCCGCCCCGGCCTCAGTGGCAAGCCACCTGGATCTGGCATCCCGACGCCCTCGAGCTCGACAACCAGACCGCGTTCTTCCGCTACGACCTCACCCTCCCCGACCAGGCCATCAAACGTGCCCTCCTCCAGATCACCGCCGACGACCACTACGCGCTCAACATCAATGGCGAGAGGGTCGAGACCCAGTTCGGCGTGCCCGACGGCTGGCGAGTCCCCGAGGTGGTGGACATGAGCAAGGCGCTCAAGCCCGGCGTCAATCAGTTCGAGGTGGAAGCTCGCGACGTGGCCAGTGCCCAGGGACTCATTGCCGAAGGCATCATCACCTTTGCCGACGGTTCCGAGATGCCCATCCGGACCAGCGGCGACTGGCGCACCTCACGCACACTCGCAGGCCCATGGGTCGCCGCCCACGAGCACGGCATCCCCCCCTGTGCGCCCTGGCGGGATCTCCCCGCCGCCGAACTGGCCGAGCCGGTCCCGGTTCGGGGCGCGCTCCAGCCCCTGCCCGCTTCCGTCAGCAGCCCAAACCGAGTCCCCGTCACTCTCGAACTCTCCCTGAGCCGCGACTGCCGCCGCCCCGTCTTCATCCAAGCCAAACTCCACAATGGCGACCAGCTCCTGGCCGAAGCCTGGGCTGAGAAGCCCGCCTTCAAGGCCGGGGCCAAAGCTGGGACGAAAGGCACGCTCACCTGGCAGCTCACCGTTCCCTATGGCGTGTCGACCGACAATGCCAGCGTTTCCTTCCTCATCAGAGGCGGAGCCTTTGCAGGTGCCGCCCCTAGCGGTTCGCTCAAGCTCCATGCCCCCGTCGCCAAATCCGGCTTCCCCAAGGCCGAATGCCGGGTCATCGACGGATTGCCCCGACTCTTTGTCAACGACCAGGAAATCGATCCCACCCAGGCCCTCTTCATCCGCCCCGACCAACTCCACCAGCGCAATGCCCGCAAGGGGCGCATCCCCATCCTCTGCCTCGGCATCGAGGACATCGGCTTCACCGAAAAGGGCTTCGACTACACCAACGTCGACACCATTCTCGCCACCTACTTGGGGTCGTACCCCGACGCGTGGGTGATCACCAACTTCACCTTCGGCACCCGCTACCAGCGATTCTGGATCAACGCCCACCCGGAGGCCCGGTGCCGAATGGAAGACGGCAGCGATGTGATCGGCGACTACCATGGCAACCGCCGGACCGTTCCCAGCTTCTCTTCCGACGTCTGGCGCGAGACCTATGGCGACGCCCTCCGCCGCCTGATCCGCCACCTGAAGGATGGTCCCTTCGCCTCCCGGATCATTGGGCACCAACCATGCTCCGGGATCACCACCGAGTGGTTCCACTGGGGCGCGCAATCGGGCGATCTGGTGGACTACAGCGATGCTGGGAGAAAGGACTTCCGGCGCTGGCTCAAGCGCAAGTATGGGACCGATGCCGCCCTGCGCAAGGCCTGGCACCAACCCGCTGTCACCCTCGCCGCTGCCGCCATCCCCAGCGGTGAGCGCCGCCGCACCGCCAAGCTCGGCATCTACTTCGATCCGCAGTCCCAACGAGATGTGATCGACTACAACCGCTACCAGCACGATGTCGTCGCCGACGCCATTGGCTACTTCGCCCGGATCATCAAGGAGGAGAGCGACGGACGCTCCCTGGTCGGCACCTACTACGGCTACGTCACCCACCTGCCCGAGATCGCCGGCTTCTGCCAGGGCTCCGGGCACTTCAGTATGCGCAAGATGCTGGACAACCCCGACATCGACTTCATGATGGCCCCCCTCGCCTACTCCTGGCGCGAGCCCGGCAAGCCCGGTGCCAGCATGACCGCCACCGCCTCCCACGCCCTCAACGGCAAGCTCTGGTGGCACCAAGAGGACCTACGGACCCAGTGGGTGAGACCGCCCCGCTACGGGGCCAGCGGCACGCTCCGGGAAACCATCGATGTGTTCCGCCGCGAGCTCGCCCGCAATCTCACCCAGGGCACCGCCATCCAATGGTACGACTTCAGCAAGGGCTGGACCTTCGGCGACGACCGATTGGCCGAGGAAGTGGGCTATCTCCGCAAGATCAACGAGCGCCGCAACCAAGGCAAGGAATGGCCCCTCTCCACCTATCTCGCCGTGATCGTGGACGAGGAACAGATGGGCACCTTCGATCCCTTCCGTCCGCCCTACTCGCTCAATCTGATCTACCGCCAGCGCGACTACCTGAACCGCGCGGGCATTCCCTGGAAATGCTACCTCCTAAGCGACCTGCGCAAACACCCCAAGCTCCTCGAACACCGCGCCTTTCTCTTCCTCAATCTATTCAGTCTCGATGGCGACCAGCGCCAATTCCTGCGCGAGAAGATCATGACCAATAGCCGCACCGTCGCCTTCGTCGGCCCCGCTGGCATGATCACCCCCCAGGGCATCGATCCCGCCGCGTCCAGCCAACTTCTCGGCCTGGACATGGTCCGTCTGCCCGACGACACCAAGCTCCATTCCACCTTTGGCAAGGACCTGGGCGCGCCCTGGACGGGCCTTTCGGACACTCACTTCAACATCTCCACCTCCCAACCCCCGCTCCTTGCTCCCCGTCAGTCCAAGGGCACCCTCGCCCTGCTGGATGGCCGCACGGAACCCGCAGTCGTGGCCGAGACACGGGCCACCCACCAGCTCTTCTGGACCGCCATCCCCGGCCTCCTCCCCCAGCATCTCCGCGCTCTCGCTCGCTACGCCAAGCTC
>JABGQJ010000767.1 GCA_018648945.1 Victivallales bacterium | reverse complement strand
GATTTCGGCATGGCCGCCATTGTGCCCCCAGGTGGCGTTCCATGGTCCCTTGCCGACCGTGAAGAACGTGCAGGTGCGAAGATCCACATCCATGCGCTCGGAGATCTCGATGACTTCGCGCGCCACATGCATGTGCGCCAGGGCAAGGAGCTTGATGGTCCCACCCGCATAGGGTTTGCACCACTTCGTCCTGCCCTCGCTCGGGATCTTCGCCGAATACTCGTATGGATCGACCGTGTCCGAGGCATTCTTGATGAGCTTGCCGAACCGCTCCTGGTCACTGCCCAGGCGGTTCGACTCGGGCGGCATGGCGTAGGTCACGGACGTGTCGCCACGGACCACCGGGACCTCGAACTGTAGGGCTTCCTCGCCTGAAGCGTGCTGCACCGTCGCCACCACCGCAAAGGTGCCATCGCCCTGGACGGGATGCGCGAAACCGCGCGTAGTAGTGCTGCCTGCCGCCAGCGCCAGATCGAGTGTCGCGGCTGTCGTCTTCAGAAGCGCGGGGTGCTTCCGGACCGATACGGTCAGGGTCCCCGAGAATCCCTCCGCAGCGTAGAGCTTGATGCCCGAGAGCTTCCCATTGGTCCGCGTGAACGCCCCTGCAAGCGCGCCCTTGGCCCCGTCAAGGCGCGGCATCCCAGCGAACGCACAGAGGCTGACGGATGTCTTGAAGCTCTTGCCGTAGGGGATCGTCTGCGAGCGTAGCATCCACTCCATCGAGTTTCCGCTTGTGCCCTGCCAGTTGTAGAACGCCATGAGCTGGGGGTATGCCATCGAGAAGAACGCCCCCGTGCTGCCGGGGGAGACCATGCCGAACCAACCGGCGGTGGCATCGTAGTGGAACGACTCGTTCACCGGCCGGACCGGGTCATGGGGGATCTCACGCACGCCCTCAGGCGCAGGCAGGTACATCGCGCAGTCCTGGCCCTTCACGGCAAGGCCGTTGTGGAACCAGGGGCAGATCGTGATGTTCTCCATCGCATCGGGATGGTTCTCGTATTCGTAGTCCGCCACGATGCGGGAGGAATCGTCTCTCAGCCAGAAGGTCTTGTGGATCGTCACCCAGCGGAGGCTTCCCCGTGACCCCGTGCGCTGCAGCCTGACCCCGACTCGGTCCTTGTCCCGCACCAGCGCAAAGCTGTAGGGCTTTGCCAGCCAGTCGCCCGAACTGAACGGCAGTTGCTGCCAGAGAAGGTCGGAGAAGATCCCCATGTCCTTGGCGGGGTTGGCGTATTCCACCTGGCTGCGTCTGTCCACGAAGCTGATGATGCGGCCGCCCGAAGCCGGATCGACGACTGCCTTCAGGAACCGGTTCTCAAGGACGATCCGGATCGCCCCCATGGACCTGTCCTCGCGCAGGACCGCCTTGCCAAGCGCCGGGCCGGGCAGGAATCCGCAGAGGAGAGTCAACAGCGCGAGGGCTCTTGCAGCGTGAAAGGACATATCCCACTCCCGAGTGTTGATCGGCGGGGTCTCGTCTCGCAGACACGTTCGCACCACGGTCTGAGATGTAGTGCAATCCGGGTTCGCAGTCGATTCCCGCGAGCAATCCAGGCTAGGCCTCCAATTCTGCCAGCTTGGCCCTGGACTCTATCAGCTTCGCCTTCAGATCCTCGGGGATCTCCAGATCGACCTCAGCCAACCCCTTCTCGAGCCTTTCCAGATCGGCAATCATGCTTTTGAGCTTCGCGATTTCCTTCGCATTCGCCTCCTGGCGCTTCTTCTGCCTAAGGACCTCTGCCAACACGTCGGCCGCTGCCCGAAGCTCCTTCACGCTGTACTTGGCGAACAGCCGCTTGCCCAGCTTCGGTTTGCCCGCCGTCCTCCTTGGCAGAGGATCATTCCGCTCACTCTCCGGGAAGTCCTTCGCAAACTGGGGCACCACCTTGCGGGCAGTATGAACAAACGAGCTAAACTTGTCGAACAGTCGCCCCTCTTTGTCGAACTTCTCAAGCACGGTCAAGGTCGTGCCACCCTTGGTGAAGGTCGTGCTGTACTTGCTCGCCGGTTTGCGGTCGCCGCTGAGATCCTGGGCGGTCAGTCCCTTCCGGTTCGGGTTGGTAAACCCGTACTTGTGGCAGATGTCCCCAAAGGTCTTCTCCGTGATTGCATCGCGGACACTCACATGCGCCATGATCCCTGCCCCTTGGTCTGTGGTCCCCAGGCCATATCCGGGCACCAATCTGGGTTAGGATAGCAAGGTATCCCGGAATCCCCGATGGCGCAATCACGGGCCAGGCCTGGGAATCAGGAGTGACAGGGGCGCGGGCCTGATCCTCGGACATAGGCGGGTCGGCTACCCCAACCGAGGCAGCGTTCCAGAGCGTAGCTGTGGCAACTCGCCTGGAGGGGCGGCGGGCCTCCGCCGCGGGAGCAAAGAGCCCCGATTTTCGCCATCGGACTTCATGGCTGAGTCTTCCTGTCAGAGGGCCGGATCGAGTCGGCGGCAGGCAAAGAGTGGCGGGGTCCCCCCGGAATGGGACGGGGTGCCCTTGGCCAAGCGCTTGCGCAGGGCGCGCTTGGCGTCGGTGAAGGTGGCGGCGACTTCGCGGACGAAGAGCTCGGAGCCAATCACGGCCCCATCCGTCCAGTAGCGCACGCGGCGGCGAACTGTCACAGCGAACCGGTCGCGGGTGTTCCGCGCCGCATCCTCCTCGGCGAAAATGGTATCGGCCTCCTCGCCCCGTTCCCCGGCGGCGATGCGGGCCATGTTGGCGGCCAGCTCGGCCACGACCCGCTGGTCGGACCAGGCTTCCGCGCATTCCCCCAGGTACTGCCGGAGGTGGCGAACCAGGTTGTCGGCAAAGGGATGGGTGCCCCCGCCCACCATCCGGCCCCAGGTACAGAATCGGTAGTCGCCGGGCGATTCCGCCAGACCGGCCCGGACGGGGTTCATTTCCACATAGGTCAGGCAGTCCCACAGCGCCGTGCTGCCCTCCAGAATGACGTTCTTGAAGCGGTCCGCCCAGAGCCTGCCGCGCCGCCCCTTCGGGCCCGTGCGATTGGACCAGCAGGTGAACCGCTGCTGCAAATCCTTGATGAACTTAGAGATATCGCGCATTCTACCGGCCAGCTGCGCAACGACCGCTTCGTTTCCCCAGTCCGGTTCGAGCACAGTCGGGCCGCAGCCCCGGAACGCCCGCCAATTGGCGATCACCTTCGCCTTCGCCGGAGCGGTGGCCGGGGCGGAGCAGACGATGTGGTAATGGTTGCCCATCACCACGACCGACAGCAGATCGAGCGAGTAGAACCGCGAAAGGTCAACCGCCAGGCGCAGGAAGGTCTCCTTCTCGACCGCTCTGAGCCGGAGCGAAGCGGAGACGGGCGACCGTCAGGTCGCAATGAGCCCGCTCAGCGGGCGAGTGGCAACTCCAGGGGAACTCCCCCGGTTCGCCCGCAATCCGGTTCATCAGGTGGTAGTAGCAATCTTCTCGGTCATAGCGGATTCGTCTGCAACGCACGGGATTTCCTCCGTTGGTTTGGGGCCGACCACAACCCGACTGTACCGGCAAAATCAGGCCTGTCAAGTACAAAACAACCTGTCCCCAGCTTCCAGCTTGCTAAGAAACAACCTGTCCCCAGCTTGCTAAGAATCCGGGAAAAGACTTGACAATCAGAAGATACACTGTCCCCAGCTTGTGTCCAACCCGACTGTACCGGCAAAATCAGGCCTGTCAAGTACAAAACAACCTGTCCCCAGCCTGCTGGTGCACTC
>JABGQJ010000766.1 GCA_018648945.1 Victivallales bacterium | reverse complement strand
ATAGCCTGCCGACCGGTGACGCAGGACCAGAGCGACCCGTTTCAGCCTGCCGCAGGCGACCATGTCTTGGAGGGTTGCGAGTAGCTGATCGCGGGAGATCCCGACTTGTGCGGCCACCGACTGGTAGAACTCGGGACAGAGTTGACTGGTGCCCTGTAGAACCTGCACCACGCGCCGCTCGGTCTCGCTCAACGGCGGTAGCTCATTGGTGTGCATGGCAGGAGACGCGGTCGAGGGTGCCTGACGCCCCATGATCACATGGGTCCGAAAATGGCGAATGGCAGGCAGGACGACGATCTCGGCCGGTGCCAACAGGCGGCGCGCGCGTGCCAACCCAGCGTCGAATGCGGTTTGTTCCGCGCCGTAGGTGAACCAGAGATTGGGCAGCGATTCCCACGCCAGATCCCCTTGCAGGTCGGCAATCGCCTCGTGGTTGCCTCGTTCGTAGCAGTGGGTGATGTGTGGGTCCTCGATCAGTTCGGCGACCCGCGCCTCGTCCGTCGGGAATTCGACCCGGACCGCGCACAGGGCGGTGGTGAAGCCCATCCGCCGGGAGTCGAAGATGCCGCCTAGGCGGCGCGCGATGCCGGCTTCGAGCAGGCTGGCCGCGTGCTCCAGGAGAGTCTCTTCGGAGATCCCCAGAGCTCGCGCCGCCGTCTCGAATGGTCGGGGACAGAGAGGGAATCCCTGTTGGAGAGCCACGAGGATGGGTTCGGGGATCTCGCTCATGCGCGCCCCTCCCCAGGCTGGTACGTACAGCGCGGCTCCTCGGCCAGGTAGTCGCCGGTGCCCTCGTAGGCCCGGGCGCGACAGCCGCCACAGGACCGGACATAGCGACAGGTCCCGCACTTGCCGTCGTAGCGCTTCACATCGCGCAGATCCTGGAAGACGGGCGAATCCTCGTAGAGAGAACGGAAATCGTAGTCCGCCGTGCGCAGGTCACCGCAGGAGATCGCCAGGAAGCCGCAGGGCTGGAGAATGCCCGTGTGGGAGATGAAGACGAAAGCACCGCCCGCGAGGCACCCACCCATGGGGCGTTGTCCTGCCGAGCCATTGGTCGGACCCGTTTCGTCGGCGACGCGGACAATGTGCGGGGCGCAAGTCGTCTTTACCCGGATCGGGGCGGTGCGGGAGACCTCGGCCACCCAGTGGAGGGCGTCTTCATAGGCCTCCGGAGTAACCTCCAAATCGGTCAGGCCCGAGCCGCGGCCGGTGGGCACCAGGAAGAAGACGTCAAAGGTCTTTGCGCCCAGCTTGATCGCCTGCTCCAGGATGGCGGGGAGATCGCCCACATTCTGGCGCGTGACCGTGGTGTTGATCTGGAACGGAATGTCGGCGGCGATGGCGTGGTGCAATCCCTGCATGGTGCGTTCGTAGGCGCCCGGGACGCCACGGAAGGCATCGTGCGAGGCCGCATCGGCCCCGTCCAGGCTGATACTGATGGCCCGGATGCCCGCTTCCTGGATACGCTGCGCTGTCTCTGGCGTGATCAGGTGCCCACAGGGCGCGAGCACCGGGTGCATGCCCAGCTCGTCGGCGTGGGAGGCGATACGGTACAGGTCGTCCCGCATCATGGGTTCGCCCCCGGTCAGGATCAGCACGGGCTTGGCAAAGCTGGCGATGCTGTCCAGCACCTGGAAGCACTCGTCGGTGTCCAGTTCCCCCTCATAGGCGCAGTCCTGGGCCGAGCCCCGGCAATGCTGGCACTGGAGCGAGCATCGGCGCGTCAGTTCCCAGGCGATAACCCGGGGGGCAGTCGGTGCTTTGGTACCGTGGGATGGAGGATGCGGGCACATGGGGCGGTCAGGTTCTCCACGACTGTTCAGGCGAGGCCGATTTCTTCGTCGGTCAGATAGCATCCGGGATCGACTCCCCAAAGCTCCCCGGTGGCGGCTTCGGCGCGGGCTCGCAGGTTGCCTCCGCAGACATCCAGGAAGCGGCAGCTCGTGCAGCGACCGGTCACGTGCGAACGCTTGTCCCGCAACTGCTTGAGTAGCGGCACGCCCTCGGTGTCGGTCCAGATCTCGCTGAAGGGACGCTCCAGGACATTGCCGAGTGGTTTGGTGCGCCAGAACTGGTCGGGATACACTGTGCCATCCCAGCTCACGCAACCGATGCCATGGCCCGTGCTGTTGCCTCCGTTCATGCGCAGCAGTTCCATCACCATCGCTGCCCGGGGATTGCCTTCGCGCAGCATCCGCAGGTAGATGTAGGCGCCATCCGTGTGGTTGTCCACGGTCAGGACCTCCTTGGGAGTGCCTCTCGCAAAGAGGTCTGCCGTCCGGTCGACGATGTGGTCGACGACCCGGCGGGTCGCCTCGTAGCTCAGGCTGTCATCGGTCATGTGCTTGCCACGCCCGGTATTCACCAGATGGTAGAAGCAGACACGCGGGATGTTCTCGGCCTCAAGCAGGCGGAAGAGCTCGTCGATGTCTTCGTGGTTGAAGCTCGTGATCGTGTGTCGCAGCCCGACTTTGAGCCCCACATCCCGACAGGCCCGTAGCCCGGCCAGAGCGTCGTCGTATGCGTTGGGGTCGCGCCGCATCAGATTGTGGTGGTCTCTGGCCCCATCGATGCTGATTCCCACATAGGACAGCTTGATGTCCTTCAGCCGCTGGGCCAGTTTCCCGTCGATCAACGTCGCGTTGGTGGAGATCACGGCACGCAGGCCGAGGGACACGGCGTACTCGGCCAGCTCCGGCAAGTCCTGCCGCATGGTGGGCTCCCCACCAGAGAAGAGGATGACTGGCGAGCCGAACTGGGCCAAGTCGCGTAGCAGCGTCTGCCCTTGCTCCGTGCTCATCTCGTTGTCGCACACCGCTCCCGCCGCCGAGGCGTAGCAGTGCGAGCAGGTCAAGTTGCACCGTCGCGTCATGTTCCAGACCACCACCGGCTTCCGGTCCGCCGAGAACTGGAGGAGATGGCTGGGCAGGTGCTTGGACTTGCGCCCGTAACGCAGAGCGTCCGACGGCTCAACGGTGCCGCAGTAGAGTTTCGATATGCCGATCATGCGCCGTCCGCATTCAGAAGTTCGTCTATGGGCGCTGCGGTACGACCCGAGAGCCAACGCGCGCACGTGTTCGCACAAGTAGAGTCGACCCACCGTGCGCAAGTTCCCACTATCATGCCGATCCTTCATCCTTCAACCCAAAGAGAACGGTCTGCCTTGCCATGTTGCGGGTCGGTGGTAGTGCAGGCGAAAGCCGGAAGAGGGGGTAGCCAAGCTGGCCACAGGTTCCCGCCCTCGGTGCCCGACCCGCCAATCGTCCGCCAGTCCGTGTCCGCGAGGACTGGGGACAGTATAGAGATTCGGCAGCAGAGGACTGAGGGACCGGGGACAGTATAGGGAGGACTGGGGACAGTATCGAGATTTGGCAGGGAACGTGTGGACAGCATAGAGGCGAACACCAGGTCGGTGGGAGAGACGAGAGCGGCCCCACTGGCATACCGCCCCCCAGCACCCCAGAGGATTCTGGGTTAAGCTCCAGCCCACGGGGTCCCGATTGTGCATCGAGGGCAATGGGTTGGCTCGTGGCCGGTCAGAGCGGTGCAACTGTTCCCGAAGCCGACGGAGGAAGCCCGTCGCCGCCCGAATGGCGCGATCCGGGCAAGAGATATCGTTGGCTTTGGGGGTTGGCCCTTGCCTGTGGTGGGTTCCGCAGCGGCGGTTGGTCAGCCCGATGTGGCGAGGCGGCGGTAGGCAAAGAGGACCGGGGCGGCGTCTA
>JABGQJ010000765.1 GCA_018648945.1 Victivallales bacterium | reverse complement strand
CGCGCAGCCAACACCGGCCGCTGCTCTACTTTAGCCGATGGTCCGAAATTCGGGGTCCACCATAGGAAGGGGGAGGAAGGGCGAATGGCGCGGTCGGAAATCCGCTGCACTGGCTGTTGGGATCGGCGTTCCCTTGACGACCTCAGAGACCGGCGAGGCGCATCAGAATCGCTGACTCAACGGCGAACAGGACGAGCCACCCTGGCAGCACAACGACGCCGCCCACGGTCTTGGCCGACCGTGACCGGATTGAGGAAAGACGATCATTCAGACGAACCACGAAGACCGCCGAACTCACCATGCAGGCCCCGACCACGAGACCTGCATGCCGTGGCAGAGGGAGAAGCGTGCCGAGAACCGAGACAGAAAGGTGAGCCACGATAAGGGCATACGACACGAGCACGAATCTGGATGTTCCCCGGATCCAGGTTCTATCGGGGGACGCCTGTGGCATGGTCAGAGATCCCAACAAGTGGTTCCACGATCTTGGGTATCATCCCCGTTGCGGGGTTGAGGAGGGGAAGCTGTGTCGCCAGCACAACGTCCATACCGCTGTCTCCGGTATGTAGCGTGCTAGGCTTGGCATGTCAAACGAGCTGTGGTGTGTTGACTGATCCACGCATCCGTCTGTCGAGTATGATAGAGAGCATGTTGGAGACCATTCACGGTCAGTGGGCCCGTCTACTTCCTCGCGATCCAGGCGGCGAAGCAGAGGTGTCGCCAGTAGCATTCGACGTGGCGGAAGCCGGCGGCTTGGAGGAGTTGGACGTTCCAGTCGGCGGTGACGGGGACGAGGACGCCGTCGAGGGCGAGGGCTTTGCGCTGGATCTGCTCGGCGGTGTAGCCGTTCGCGGCCTTGGTGCGGTGGTAGAGGGTGCCGAGGGCTTCGTGCATGGCGGCGGTGCTGCCGAGGACCTTTCCCACGAGCAGCAACGCGCCACCGGGGGCGAGGGCCTCGTAGGCGCGGGATACGACGCGCTGGCGGTGCTCGATGGGGACGAACTGGAGGGTGAGTGCGGAAAGGACGAGAGAGGCCCCGGAGCGGGGCGGAAACGCCTCGCGCAGGTCGAGGTCGTGGATGGTGACGGCGGAGCGGCGGGCGAAGCGGGTCCGTAGGACGTGGAGCATGCTCGCCTCCTGAAGAGTTGATGCCATCGGTGACCGCAGGGGAACGCGGAAATGCTTCTCGGGATGCCGTGCCATACCGGATGCGCGGACCCGAAAGGCGGGTCCTCGTCCCGCTCCTCCACAGCGTCTAACCAGCGCTAAATCAGACCCAATATGCGGCATAATAGCCTAACACGGAGTTGCTAGCCGATCCTAACCGTCTTCCGGCGACCCATCGACCCCGGAAACAGGCGGCTGCGCATTCCGCCCATCGCTTCTCCCTGCCCGATCCCGCTGTCGCCCACACAACCCCCTCTCCGCCCGACCAGTGGAGAGGGGGTTCGTCTTGCACACACGAACGCCATTCGGTGCACTCCATACACCCATAGCCAAGGAGGTGAACCCATGACAGTCGCGCTTTCGCCGCGAGCCGAGGCACAACCAACGAGAGGCCCCGACATGACCAGCATCCGCCATGTCCCCCGAATCCCTCCCGCACTCCTGCTTGCCCTGACCCTCGCCCTGCTGGCCGGCTGCAAGGAAAAGAAGCCAGAGGAAGACCAAGCCGAGACCAGTTGGCAGCAGCGCTGCTCCGACCTCGAACGCCGAATCGAACAGGAACGCGAACGTGCCGACGATGCGCTGCGGGGCCAGGCCCGGCTGCGAGCGGCGATGGGCTGGTGGGGCATGGGCGCCGCCGCATGCCTGATCGTCGGCGTCGTGCTCGGCTCGACCACCAAACGACTCGTCCAAGGAGCGAACGCCAATGCCGAACCCGCCGAACCCCCCGGCCAGCCGGAAGACCAGATCGATTCTGGGGATTCTGGCCGTGACCATTCGTGATGCCCTTCGCCACGAGCCTCGGCCGCTGCCGCCACCCGAAGTGTGCCCCGACCTGATGGAGATGCCGCCCATCGAGCGTTCGGGGGAAGTCATGAGGTACCAGCTTCTCCGCCTGGAACGCTCCCTGTCCCCCGGCGGCATCCTCCGCGAATGGGGCAAGATCGTCCTGCGCTGCACACTCGTCGCGGCCCTGCCCGCATTCCTCTTCGTGCCGGTGCTCACCTATCTCCTGCACGGATTCTCCCAGTGGTCCGTCTTTGCCCGGCAGACTGCGGCCAACCTCGTCATTGCCGTCCCGGCGCTTCTGCTGCTGATCCTGATGCTGAAGCTGCTCGCCAGACTCCTGTCTCGGCGGTGATCGAGCCAAACCAACCAACCCAAGGAGACACGCAAGTGATCATCACCCTCGCCAAGCAACACATCGCCCACATCGTGGCCTTCGCATCGGCGATCCTGCCGCGCAAGCAACGGATTCCGGCGCTGGCCTGCGCCCTCTTCGAGCCGCACGGAAACGACATGGTCAACGTCTCCCTCACCAACCTGGAGCAGGCGCTGTGCATCCGCGTCGAGCCCGAGAAGCTGGAGGGGGCCCCGGCGCGCTTCCTGTTCCCGGTGGCTGAACTCAAAGCGCTCAAGTCCATGCCAAAAGACGGGACGGTAACGCTGCAGCCGGTGTCGGAGGACAGCGTGGTCTGCACGATGGAGGCCAGTGGCCAACCGGTATCGCGGACGGTCGCCACCATGCCGGTGGATGAGTTCCCGGAGATGGCCGTGCCAGCGGAGATGGCCGAGTGCGATCTGGGCTCGTTCTTGCGGGCGTATCGTGGGGCGGCGTTTGCTGCCTCGTCCGATCCGGGGCGTCTGGTGCTGCACGCGGTCTACGCCGACCAGGAGAAGAAGGTCCTGGTAGCCACGGATGGGCATCGCCTGACGCGGCATCCCCTGCCGGCGTTCCCGTTCGGTAACAACGCGGTCCTGCCGCTGAACAAGATGCTCCTGAAGCACTTCCCCGAGTCGGCGCAGGGCAGGATCGGCATGCACGAGAAGAACGAGATCCAGACGCTGGTGCTGGCCACTGACGAGTTGACCTACTCCTGCCGCTGCCCCGAGGGCACGTTCCCCGACTACGAGCAGGTCATCCCGGACATGCCCGGCTTTGCGACCACGCTCCACTTTGGTTCTGCCGACCTGGAGATGATCAAGCCCCTCGTGCCCTTCCTCGACAAGGCCGATCAGTACATGCTGTTCATCTTCGGCCGGGCCGAACAGGTCACAGTCGGGATCGATGGCGAACCAGAGGGCGGAACCACGGTGCCGTTGCCCGAGTGCCGGCTCGAGGGCGAGGACGTGACGGTGGCCGTCAACGGCAAGATGCTGCTGGAGGCCCTGAAGCATGGCTTCCTGACCGTGCGCGTCCGCGACGACCATTCGCCGGTGGTGTTCGACGACGGCAACGGCGGCCTGCACTTGCTGATGCCACTCAAGACAGACCCGTCGGCCGCATTGCAGGAAGCGGCGGGCACCCAGCTCGAAGCGGCGTCACCGCACCAAAGCCCGGAACGGCTACGCCGCCGAGCAGATCCAGCGCGAACCCCTGGACGCGATCAAGGACGACGAGCGCGTCGTCCTGATCTGGGCCGCCCAGACCGGCAAGACCATCGTCCTGCAGTGCTTCATCGGCTGGGCCATCGACCAGTATCCCGGGCCGGGCATGGTCGTCTGTCCGGACGGCCCCTTCGCCAAGCGGCGCTCGACCAAGCACCTCCGCCCGTTCATCG
>JABGQJ010000764.1 GCA_018648945.1 Victivallales bacterium | reverse complement strand
AAGCTGCGCGCGCCAGAAGGGCGTCTCCAGTTCAACCCCATCCCAATGAAACGCCGCCAGTTGGGGAGCCACCGGCACCAGCGGCGCAATGGACCAGGCAGGCACATCCTGAACCCAGGCAAGCCGCCCGACATGGCCAGTTGGATCCGTGATCTTCTGGGAGTCCGGGAACGGGGCGGCGACAGGCACTCTGACGTAGCCACTGACGGGGTGGGAATGACTGTTGCTGACGGTCCACGCGTCCGTCGCCGCCGCGAAGGCGCCCATCGCCTTCCCCTCCGCCTCGCCACAGATCGAGAGGGCAGTCGAGGCGTCCCGTTCGGCATCGAGGTAGACCTGCCGAATGGAGGAGCCGGGCAGGATGTCGTGGAATTGGTTCAGCAACGTCTTCTGCCACGCGCGTTTCAGGGCCCCCGCCGGATACGGTGCCCCGGTTCGCAACGCTGCCAGCGACGACCACAGCTCCGCCTCCATCAGGCGATTCTCGCTGTGCCGGTTGAGGTACTTGATGCGGGCGACCGACGTGTAGGTGCCGCGATGGGCTTCCAGATACAGCTGGCCCGACTGCACCGGCGTGTCGTCGGACTGCTCCCGGAAGCACTGGCCGAGCTCGTCCACGAAATCATGGACGTTGACATACCGCAGCTCGGGCATGAGGGGCAGGTCCTGCCAACGCTTCACCAGCTCCAAGTCCTCCACCGTGGCCCCGCCTCCGCCATCACCGAAGCCGAAGGGCACCAGGCTCTCCTGAATGCCGCCCTTGGCGGCGGCGCTGCCCACCCAGGCCCGGAGCTGGGCAGTGGCCGCCCAGTTAATGTAGGACGCCTGGTGCATCCCCATCACACGGGTGCCGTCGATCCCCTCCCACCAGTAGTTGTGATAGGGATTGGGCTTGCCGTCGATGCTCTGGATCTTGGTGTTGAAGAACAGGTCCACCCCCGCTTGCTTGAGAAGCTGCGGCAGAGCTCCGGTGAAGCCGAACACGTCCGGTAGCCAGAGCACCTTGCTATCGATCCCGAACTCCTCCTGGAAGAAGCCCTTGCCGTAGAGCAGCTGGCGGACGATGGACTCGCCGGCGATCAGATTGCAGTCCGCCTCCACGTACATGGCCCCCTCCGCTGACCAACGCCCCTCGGCCACCCGCTGCTTGATCTGGGCGTAGACCTCGGGGGCGTCCTCGCGGCAGTATTCGTAGGCAACCGGCGCCGACTGCACGTAGGTGTAGCCGGGAAACTCCTCCATCATCCGCAACTGCGTAGAAAAGGTGCGCCCGACCTTGCGCCGGGTCTCGGCCAAGCGCCAGAGCCAGGCGGTATCGATATGGCAATGCCCGGCCAGACGAAGCGCCCCTGGCGAGGCGGTTGGCGTCAGCGTCGCCAACCCGTCGCGAATCAGGGCCTGCACGTCGGCCCCGGAACTCCGCCAATTGTCCCCCGCAGCCAGCAGACGACGGGCCGCCGCGTCCATGATCCTCGCCAGAGCCAAGCCCATCTGGCTGTCGGGAACACCTGTGCTCGGGACATCGGCCTCGCCTTGAATGAGGTCACTCGGTACCCCGGCATAGCCGAATCCCTGGACCAGATCACGCAGTGACACGAAGTCGTAATAGAGAGTGCAGACAGGCTGATCCGGCACCCACAGCACGCTGTGCAGGAACTTCGGCTTCGGGCTGCGGGTGTAGCCCTCGATGGCCAAATGGAACACGTCGCCCGCCTGCGCGCACGGGGTCAGCAGCACCTCATCGTGGTTCGGGTCCAGGCCGCAGAAA
Source organism: Victivallales bacterium (assembly GCA_018648945.1). The sequence goes on along the minus strand of JABGQJ010000764.1, from coordinate 1,966 downwards.
GCCTCGCCGTTCACGTACAGCTGGCCCTCGAAGTGAAGGTCCAGGTTGACCCCCCAGGGCACCCGCCGGTAGGAGAGCGGGTACTCCGAACCCACGCGGAGAGTCAGGCGGACGGGGTGTCCCGCGAACTGCGCCGGGATCGCGCAGGTATGCTGCAACCAGTACGTGCCCGGAACGGTCCCCCACTCCCCTGCCAACCGCCGCTGCAAATGCGCGGGACCGTGGAGAGCCGTCTCGCGGTCGAGATCGGGGCAGACGGTGATCTGCCAGGGATCAAGGGGCAGACGGTGAAGCTGCATGGCTTCACGCAGCAATTGCAGGACATGGTGGTCAAGCATGGCGGAACTCTCCCAAGTAGAGGAATCACCCAGCCAACATGCTCCTTGCGGGCAATAGTTGCGAGCGCTGCGACCCTCGGGAAATGGACGACATAGACAGCGTGGACAGGGACCTGCCGACCAGCCTCTACTGGACTTCTGGCCAACCGTCCTTGCGCCAACGGATGGTGCGCATGCCCAGCGTAGCCTCGCCATTCTTGGTGTTGCCGTCGTAGTAGTGGTAGGTCAGGATATGGCGGTTCTTCTGGTCGACGAAGATGCCCACATGCCCCGGCCCGATCTCCCGGCCAAGCAGGCTGTTCGGGGCTTTGGGGCGCAGGCGGCGGTCGATTCCCATGAGCAGCGTCCCTCCCTGCTTCCGGAGATCGACACCATCTCGATCGACATAGGGGCCAGTGATGCGCCGCGACCGACCGACCCGGATGAAGTAGGTGCTGTCGCGCCCGTCGCAGCACTTCCCTTCGTTGAAGAAGAGGTAGTAGTGGCGGTCGTGGTGGAAGATGTAGGGTGCCTCGATCCAGGAGCCAGCGATCCGGATCCCCTTGTCCTTTGGCCGCTTCAGCTTGCCGGTCGCGGGGTTGAGTTCGAAGATCCGGACTCCCCCGTTCTCCCAGCCCTCGCCATCGGGCGAACCGAACGAACCCACGGCGAGCCACAGTCGCCCCTGCTGATCGAACACCGGCGCGGGGTCGATCACCCGATAGTGCGCCTTGCCGAGCAGAACATCCAGCACGGGGCCACGGTCCACCCACTTCGCATCCCGGATCGTGGGGGAGGTCGCCACGCCGCAGACACTGTGCTCGCCACCCTTCGCCGGGCAGTTGCGCGAGTAGAAAAGCAGGTACTGGTCGCCCGACTTGATGATGTCTGGCGCCCACAGATTCCATTTCCCCTTCCTCTTCTTCGAGGCACCACGCATGTACTCAACCATCCAAGGCGGGGCACCCGCGTCGTAGGAGAACGCCCTGTCCCCCCATCGCCAGTGCTCGAGATCGGTAGACCACCGCAGGTTCAGATTGGGGGCCGTCGAGAAGATCCAGTACCGACCATCGGCACGGATGATCCGCGATGGGTCATGGCAACCGCCGACAGCACGAACCGGCGCGGGGATGACTCGCGCCGCCCGGTCGGACCGGATGATGCCGAGAGACGAATCCACTGGAACTGGCGCTTCCTGTCCGCCCTCGTTGGTCCCCAGCCGAGTGCCTGACACGGTGGTGCCGCGCTGGTTCTTCCCAGTCAAGCGCGTGCCATCCCGAGATAGGGTCAGCCGGTCCACAAACACCCCGTTGTGCCAGCGGATCTCATAGCGGCGACCGCGCGTGCCCACGCGCCGCCATGTGGTAGCCTTTCCGCCATTGACCTTGCCATCCGGCCCCAGCACAACCGTATCCCCGCTGAACCAAGACCACCTGCCAATCACCGGGTCCCGCCCACCGTCGGCGGCAGAGACCTGGCCAAACACCAGCAGACAGCACGCCACGCAGGAAATGGCGGTGACTACCTTCGCCATCCCGCGACAGTCCCTTGTCATGCAGGCAGATCCCATACTGAGACTCCCGGGCGCCAGAACGTCAGCGAAGCGATGGTGCCGAAGCACCAGCACAGAAACTACCTGTCGCATCCAC
>JABGQJ010000763.1 GCA_018648945.1 Victivallales bacterium | reverse complement strand
CACATCCAGCAGGCTGCGACAACCAGCCCGCGCCAACTCCGCTCCTCGCCCTAGCGCGATCCAGGGCACGGGGTTGGCAGTGTGATGGTGATCGGCCCGACTCTCGATGTTGCCGTGGTCGCTGACCAGGAGGAACAGCTCCCTCTCTTGGTCCAGGCCAGCCGCGATCCCCGCCACAAGGCGATCCACCGAATGTAGCACCGCCTGTTGCCAGGCGAGGTCGCCACGGTGGCCAGCATGGTCGGTGAGGAAGTACTCAAACAGGCAGAAATCCACTTCGCGCAGCACGGCGAGAAGGTGATCGGCCCCCGTCTCCTCGGAGATCAAAGGCACGTCCCCGATCCCGATCTTGACCGCGCTGGCACGAATGACATCGTGGAACACGGCTCTGCCAGCATCCAACTCGGCCCGCTCGCGGGTTGTGCCCAAGGCCTCGTAGGTCATCACCGTGGTGACGGACCGAAGCCCCTTCGGCAGCGTCCGGGCGGGCCCGCGCAAGTAGGCATTGGCAAAGGTGCAGGTGCGCCCGGCTTCTGTCAGGCGCCGGAAGACGCTGTGCTCTGCGACAATCTCCCGCAGCGCCTGGTTGGGGAACCCCTCCACATGCCGACCCAGTTGCCGGGCCGCATTGATTCCGGTGAAGATGGCGGTCTGACCGGTGGCGCTCTGGGGCAGTCCGGGCATTCCCAGGGTCGCGTCGATAGACACAGCGTGTTCTTGCAGGAGCTCCCGCAGGGCCGGCATGCCAGCGTACATGCTCTCATCCAGAGGCACGGGGGGCCAGCCCAAGCCATCGACGAACACCAGCAGGACCCTCTCCGGAAGCTCGGATTTGGTCATCGCTCCTCCGCCTCTGCCCGAGTGACGAGCGCGTTCTGGATCGCCGGATCGAGCTTCACGAAGCGGGCGCTGAAGCCGCTGACGCGTACCGTGAGGTCGGCGTATTCCGCCGGGGCCTCGCGGGCAGCTCGCAAGGTGGCGGCGCGCATCACGTTCAGGTGTAGATGGGAGCCGCCATCCCGGAAATAGGAGAGCAAGAGCGCTTCCAGGCGGCTACGCCCGGCCTGCCCCTGGCAATCCTTCGGGGTGAGGTTAAGCATGACCGGATTCCCACAGGCCGCCAGATCGTGCGCAACGTGGACGCAGGAGTTCAGCAACGCAGTTGCCGAGTCGGCCACGCCTCGGGCGGGGCCACAGCCGTAGCTGATCAGCTCGCCCTGCCGCCGCCCGTCGGGCGATGGACAGGCGGTCTGATGCACGTCCGCAAGGAACCGGAAGAACCCGGGATAGAGCCGCACACCTGGTCCGAAGCGCTCCGCCAGGACCATTGTCGCGATCGCATGTGATACCTGTTCGGCCAGGGCGTTCGAGGCGCCGCCATCGGTGCCGAAGCGCCCAGGGGTCGCGGCTAGCCGTTGCCGCAGGGCCTCGTCCGAGAGGTTATCGGCCAAGGCCTTGCGGAGCTCGAGCAGGGAGAGTGCACCGGCCCCGAAAACGTGTTGCTGGATCGCCAGCAGACTATCCACGACCGTGCCGAGACCGAGGATATTGATGCCTCCGAGATTGAAGGGCGCCGCCCCGGATTCCAGGAATCGCAGGCGTTCGGCACAGCCGTCCATCAGCAAGCTCCCGAAAGGCGAGGGGGCATGGTCACATAGATGGTGCCAGCGCGAATCGCAGGCAGGCAGCACGTGGTCCTGGAGGGCACCCCGGACTTGGTCGAGAAACTCGGCGAGGAACTGGGGGAACTCCGTGGCCGAACTGGCAGCCACAGTCTGGTTGAGCAGTTCCGGCAGATGCATGCCGCCGAGGACCGTGCTGGGATAGCAGTCGCCGGTGGGCGCGGCCTCGTAGCAGCCGATCACCGACCAATCCCGCGCCCGAGCTAGCGGAATGCCAAGCTCTTGTAGGCCGGGGATCACAGCGTCGTCGTTCATAAAGCCTGGATTGCCGCCGCCACTTGCCGCCAGTGCCACGGCTGCCTGCCGGAATTCAGCGGGCGTCCCTTCGTGCAGGCGGACGATCAGCGATGGCTGGAAGGTGCGCGCGCAGTCCATCGCACGCAGGGCCAGGTAGGAGACGAGATTGGTCACATCCTGCCCGACGGCATCCACGCCCCCCAGTACCGCATTCTGGCTTTCTTCCCCCTCGCAGCTCTTCACGAAAAAGGCGACCAGCCATTCCAGCGCCTCGTCGAGGCGGATGCGCCCGCGCTCCAAATCCGCTTCGAGGAAGGGCCCCAGCAATTCGTCCAGGCGGCCAAAGGAAATCGCGACCGACGGGTTCTCCGCATGGAGGAACACATGCGCAAACCAGAGCAACTGGAGGGCCTCGGGGAAGCTGCCGGGGGGGCATTCGGCCAGTCGGGCCAGCGAGTCGGCCCGCTCGGGACAGATGCTGCGCGCGGCCTCGGCATGGCGCAGAATCCAGCGGGAGAATGCGGCGAGGGCAAGCTGGAACGCGGCGCTCTCGTCCGTCCTGCTGGCGAACTGGCGAGTGGCTGTCGCCAGTCGGGCGCGCAGCCCGGACACCCCGTGGATCAGGAGCGTGCGGTAGTTGTGGACAATGTGGCCGCCCGTATTGGCGTAGCCCAGTTCCGCCAGTTCGCGGCCCTTCTCCGGGCACGCCCTGTTGGCGGGGTTGAACGCCTGCGATCCCAGCACCAGCTCGTCGGGCAAGATGCGCACGAGCCCGTGCTCGGCGAACTCCGCCAGAGCCCTGGCACGGCGCAAGCAGGCGGGTTGCCCTGCGGTCTCACGGTAGGCGGCGAGCGCCGCATCGCACCACGCGTCCGCTTCCTCTGGCACGGCAAGAAGCCTGCCGCCGTTCGCCGCGTAGCGCTGGCGCATGGCGTCCAGCAACCGACTGGCCCGAGCCGAGAGCTTCAGAGAGTCGATCTCAATCCGCATGTTTGGCGTGGCATGCATGCGCGCCTAGAGCGGCTTGATGCCCTTGGGGGGGCTGTCCCCCTGCACTCGTTCGCTCACTTCGGTGATATTGGCCAGCTTCCACTCCGAGATATCGGTCTTGCGCCACGCCATCTTGGCCTTCCAGATGACGTTGCTGTAGACCAACTGCATGGGGTTCTCGATCGTGTGCGCTTGCATGGTGACGTCCAGCACGATGGTCTTCTCGTCCATGCTCTCCGCCTTGTGCACGTAGAAGTAGAAGGTGTCCATCTTGGAGATCTCCTTCAGGGAGGCCAAGAATCCGTCAATCGCCGGCTGCCCACTGAGCTTCTTGCCGCTCTTGGGATGCCAGACGAACTCGGGGTGATGGAGCTCGGCAGCTGCCGTGAAGTCCTTGTCGCAGATCAGGCGGGAGTACTCGCTGGCATGGTCCTTGACGTAACCAATGGCGGTCACAGCCACGGACATGGAGTCGCAGCCAGCACTCAGCAGAAGAAGACCAAGGGCACCGACTGCGGCCAAAACGGAGGGTATGTGTTTCATCGCGCCATTCCTGAGCCCATTGTCCCTTCTCCACCAACAAGAGAGTATGTGTCCGCTGACCGTGGTTTTCAAGGCCCCCGACCCAGTCCACGAGTGAGTGCATGGTGAAGCGAGTCAGTGAACCAAGCCTCAGGAGATTGTGCTCGAGCCGGGGGCGGCCTCCCGAAATCCTGCGCTCCGGTTTCCAGGGTGTTCGCGGGGCGTCACGCGGTGTTCGCCCCTTCCTGGACGCTTGCGCCCCCACCGAAGACCACCGCACGGGTCTATGCCCTTTGGTCTGCTCG
>JABGQJ010000762.1 GCA_018648945.1 Victivallales bacterium | reverse complement strand
AGAGCCGTATCGAGAGCAGGTCCCCAACCACGTGTGGTCCGTTGCTGGTTGAGGCGGTATTGTCTGCCGTTCCCCAAACCCAATCACATGGAGGCGCTCAACATGGCGCAGCTTGCAGTCAATGGCGGTTCTCGTTCCCGAACAGGCTCCTGGCCTTCGTGGCCGATCTGGGACGAGCAGGACGCGGAAGCGGTCGCGGATGTGGTGCGCAGTGGCAAGTGGGGGCGCCTGGTCGGCGACCGCGTGCAGACCTTCGAGGAGACCTTCGCCGCCTACCAAGGCGCGGAGTTCGGCATTGCGGTGGTCAATGGCAGCGTGTCTCTGCGGATCGCGTTGCTGGCCTCGGGGATCAAGGCGGGGGACGAAGTGGTCGTGCCGCCCTACACCTTCTCGGCCACGGCCATGAGTGTGGTGGAGGCCAATGCGGTACCCATCTTCGCGGACATTGCCGAGGACACCGCCTGTCTCGACCCCGATGCCTTCGAACGGGCCATCACGCCGCGCACCCGCGCGGTGATTCCCGTCCATCTGGGCGGCCAGGCAGCGGATATGGAACGCATCTGCGCCATCGCCAAGCAACATGGGATCTTCGTGGTCGAGGATGCGGCCCATGCCCATGGCGCGCGCTATCAGGGCAAGGGGCTGGGGACCGTGGGTGATATTGGCTCCTTCTCATTCCAGGCGAGCAAGAATCTCAATTCGGGCGAGGGTGGCATCATTCTTACCAACGACCCGGAGTTGGCCGATACCTGCCACTCCATCCACCACTGTGGCCGCGCGCGTGGCGGCGGCTGGTACGAACACCGCATTCTGGGCTGCAACTACCGCCTGAGCGAAATGCAGGCGGCACTCCTGCTCACCCAGCTTGAACGGCTGGAGGACCAGACCGAACGGCGCAATGCCAACGGCCTCTATCTCAACGAGCAACTGGCCAAGATCCCCGGCATCCTGCCCATGGCGCGCGGCCTTGGCGAGGACCGGCACTCCTACCACCTCTATCCCTTCCGCTACGATGCCGCTGCCTTCGGGGGTGCGTCCCGCGAGCGGTTCGTGGCCGCGCTCGTCGCCGAGGGAATTCCCTGTTCCGAGGGGTACACGATCCCGCTCTACCGCCAGGAGTTCTTCCTCAACAAGGCGTTCGGACCGTACACTGGCTGGCGCGAGAGCCGCCCCGATCTGGACTACGCGTCGATGGTCTGCCCGGTCTGCGAACGGTTCTCCACCGAGACCGGTTGCTGGTTCTCCCAGGTCATGTTGCTCGGCACCCGCGAGGACATGGACGACATCGTGCGCGCGGTGCGGAAGGTCCAGGAGAACTGTGGCGAGTTCTAGCCTGGTCTATTCATGAACCATCTACTGCAACCCTCTATCGCACGCAATCCCAGAGTCTTGCCCCCAACGCCGATCTTGACGTATCTCGATACGCCTGCGTCCGGCTTGTGTGCGCAACGCCCTGGTCTCGGGCACGCTAGTGGCTTTCGTCACGATGTGCATGGATAGATCAGGCCAGAGCCTGTGGCCAGCCGAGCCAGGCAACTGTGGGGCGCGCTGTGAGTCTGACCGGAGAGCACGGCGTGTCCGAACCAAGGAAATGGCATGTGGCGAACTGGCTAGCAGTCTGGGAAACTTCGCGAGTCCTCAGCCGCGCGCGCGGCGAGCAGAAGCAGTGCGTGCGGGAGGTCCATCGGCTGGCCCACGAGCTGGTGCGCACTCCCGACGATGTGCCTGCCGAGTACCGCGTATCCATGGGACCATTGCCCGAGGACGCGCTGACGATTCGGCGGAACCTGTTCTCGACCCTCTTTCTCTCGGTCTATCAGCTCCTGGACGTGCCGTCCGAGCGACGTCTGTTGTTCGGCAAGCTGAACCAGCTATTCCGAGTCTGGGTGACCGGAGCCGACAACTTACTCGATGCTGAGGACAAGGTAGTCCTGCCCCTGCGTCTGCCCCACGATGCGCGGACCATGCGCGAGGTGGTTGCCATCATGGCGGCGGACCGGGTGTTGACCGAGATTCTGTGGTCCGCGGTGGAGCAGGGCACGATCAGCGTCGGCGAAGCGCGGCAGATCTCTGCCCGGTCGCTCCAAGCGTTGCTTGGCAGTGCGGGGCAGGAGGCGACGGAGGAACGCGGGGTCGAGGAGCGCCCGCCGCCGGACGAGGTGCTGTTTGTCATCCACCGGCTCAAGACCGGACTGCTTTTCCACATTCCCTTCGTGGGCCCGGATGCCACTGGCGAGGGGGACACGCCGCTGGCGGCAGAAATGAAGAGCGCCTTGCTTGACTTCGGCCTGGGCTGCCAGTTGCTGGACGATGTCCGAGACCTGGCCGTCGATTTGCGGGAACGGCGGCACAACTACGTGCTCTCCCAGCTCTGCTGGCAGGAACCGGAGGCGGATGCGGCGCTGCTGGCGCGCGATCCGACGACCTTGCCCGAACGGCTCTACCTGGAGTTCCCCGAGGCCGGCCTTGGGGCGGCGTTACGCGGCTACGAAATGATGCGGGACGGGATGGCCGCGCTGTCCGACTGCGGGCTGGCGTTGCGGCGCGGCGACCCGGCTCGTTTGGCGAAAACCATGTTCCGGGTGCTCGACCTGGCGGACCTGGCGGAGACCATCGATGGATGACCCAGCGCAGAAAACGTCTGGGCGTACCCTTGACCACGCGGCGGGGCTGTACGATATCCTGTCGCCACTGGTCACCTTTGGCCACGAGCCCCGGATGCATCGGCAGGTGGTCTCGTTGCTGGCGCTCGGGGAGAACAACGCGGTTCTGGATGTGGGCTGCGCCACCGGCACGCTAACCTTGCGGATAGCCAAGGAATGCGAGCCCGCCGACGGTTCGGTGATCGGGGTCGATGCGGCGTCCAAGATGATTCAGGTGGCTGAGCGCAAACACGGCAAACAGAGGAATCTGTCGTTTGACGCGGTCCTGGCGGAGGAGCTGCCCTATGCGGACGGGGCCTTTGATCGGGTGGTATCGACCTTCTTCTTCCATCATGTGGACCGGGGGTTGAAGGAGCGTTCGCTGGCCGAGATGCACCGGGTGTTGCGCCCCGGCGGCAAGGTGGTGATCGTGGATGTGGATGTGCCGACCCACTGGTTCGGGAAGCTCTGCGCGTGGTCGGGGTATCTGCTTTTCCGCCAGCCTGAGATCCGCGAGAATATCGAGGGCGTGCTGCGGGAGGTGTTCGATGCCTCGTCGTTCGCGTCGTGGCGTCAGGTCGGGCACCAATTGGGGTATGTGTCCCTGTTCGTGCTGGAACGGGAATGACCAAGAGCTGGACAGACCGGTGGGTGGCCCTGTTGAACCGGTGGAGCAGGCTGCTTCAGAGGCATCCCAAGGCGGCCCATGGATTGCTGGCGGTCGTGGTGTTGTTGGCGGTCGTGGATCTTCGTTCGGTGCGCATGAACCCCGACTGGCTGGAGTTGTTCCGACCGCATGACCCGGTGCTCGTGGCGTACCAGCGCTACGCGGCAGGGGGGGAAGGCAGTCGCACGCTGTATCTCAAGTTGACGGCGGTCGCCGCCGAGGGCGTGTTGCCCTGCCTCTCGGACATGCCGGGATTGGCGGAGATTCGCCCGATGGCCGCGCCGGAGGCCCGGGACACGGCATTGTCTTGGCATGCCCTGGTGCTGAGCCCGGCAGGTGGTGCCGCCGACCACGAGCGGGCTGTCGCGATGGTCCGGGAGCGATTGCGCCAGGGGGGGCATGCATTTGGCCTGACCGGCGGGCCGGTGCTCTTGC
>JABGQJ010000761.1 GCA_018648945.1 Victivallales bacterium | reverse complement strand
ACCCGCAACTGCACGCACACGCCGCCGAACGGACCGAGACGGCGACCAAAGGCGCGACGGTTCCAGTCTGCCAGTGGGCACGCCACCTGGCAGTCGCCACCAACCCATGGATACAGGCGGCGGCGGAGGCAATACCACGCCCCTTCAGAAGGGTTACAGCCTTTGGCGGCCCCGAGTGCAACGGTGCCGTCGGAGCCATCGCCACCTCCGAACCCAACCGTCGCCGATATCTTCCCCAGTTTTTCGGGCGCTCCGACTTCCCCGGTGCCACGGGCTCAAGCTAAACGCTTTCCCTTTACCTCCCCCGCAGGCCCCGTTCTATTCACTGCTCCCTGAGTTGGCGTGCCCAGTCGGTGTAGTGCTCGCCAATCTCCCCGTCCTGAAGCCGCTGCCACTCGTCCGGCTTCTCCCGCTGCAGCCACTCCCGGATCTTGCCGGCCTGGCTGGGCAGGCATTCGCGGGTGGCGTAGTCCCGCAGTCCCAGATCCACGCGCGAGCCCTGCCAAGCCGCCATCTTCGCCTGCAGATCGGCCAGGATCGACGCCGAGGCAGGATCATCGGCCAGGTTGGTCAACTGGTGCGGGTCCTGCACCATGTCATAGAGCTCCTCGGCCGGTTTGCGGTCGGCGAAGAAGAGGGCAGTGGGGCCGGACAGCTTGCCTTCGGCTTTGAGCCGCCGCATCTCGTGGACGGCGGGCCGATGGAAGTCCAGGTAGGCCTGATGCTGGTCGTAGGGGAGCTTTGGCAGGTAGTTGCGGATGTAGGCGTGCTGTTTGGTGGAAACGGTCCGCATGCACTCGTTCACTTCGTCCCAGCCGTCCCGGGCCGAGTAGACGTACTCCCGTGAATGGGGGCGGTCCGTCCCGACCAGGGGCCGCGCTTCCATGTAGGCCGGCAATGGCACGCCGGCGAGTTGCAGGACCGTGGCCGAGATGTCGTTGGTGCAGACCACGTCCTCGATCTCGGCCGATTTGACCCAGCGCTCCGGGCCGGCGATGATCAGCGGCACCCGCAGGCCGGTCTCGTGCACATACCCCTTGCCGCGGATGTTGCAGCGGCCATTGTCGCCGATGAAGATGATGACCGTGTTGTCCAAGAGCCCCTTCCCCGCCAGATCCTCCTGGAGCAGGGCGACTTCATGGTCGGCGTGTTCGACGGTGTCGAGGTAGGTGGCCCAATCGAGGCGGATCTTCGGCGTGTCCGCCAGGTAGGGTGGCAGCTCGACCTCTGCTGGGTCAACCGGATGCTCGGACTGCCTGCGCACGCCATTCCACCAGTCGCCCCGATGGGTGACCTTGAGCTGGATATGGGCAAGGAACGGGGCGTCCTCGGGGCTGATCTCGCAGCCTTTGTCGAAGAGTCCGAACTGGCTCACCCCATCATAGGGGCCCAGCTGTTCGTGTTTGAAGTTGCAGTCGGTCTTCCTGCCTTTGGAGAGCACCACATCACTGCCAATGATACAGGTGTAGCCCGCCTCGCGCAGGTAGCTGGTGATAGGCCGGTAGGGGGCGGGGAGCGGCTGGTCGCGATTGCTGCGGTGCATGTGGGAATTGGTCACAACCTGATGCACGCCGACCATCATGGCCGACCGATTCGGCGAGCAGATCGGGTTGGTGCAGAAGCAGTTCGTGTACTTCCGGCCCGTCCGGGCCAACTCGTCCAGCACCGGTGTCTGGACGGCCTTCATGCCGTAGCAGGCCAGGTCATGGCCAATGTCTTCGGCCATCAGCCAGACGATATTCGGCCTTGCGTCAGGCATTGCATTACCTCTGCGTTTGCGTTCTGTCAGGATCCGTCACTCCCTCGCATTCCCGCTCTTCCGACACTATCCTCTGCCTCGGGCAGGAAGCAACTATGCCAATGGGGTACCACTATGCGGATCGGACATTACCAATGTGTTTGCGAACCCGGAGACTTCGAGGCAAACCTGGCCACCGTGCGCGACGGCTTGGCGCAGGCCACGGCGTGTGGCATCGAGCTGATGTCATTCCCCGAATCACTCCTCGGCGGCTACTTCCGCAATGAAGCACGCTGCCGGGAGAATGCGTGGCCGCTAGACAGCTCACAGACCGATCGGCTACTGCGGGCCACCGCCGAGTTCCCAGTGATGTTCATGGTTGGGTTCAACGAGCTCCGGGGAACCGACCTCTACAACACGGTGCTGCTGGCCGAGAACGGCGCGCTGGTTGGCACCTACTCCAAAGCGTTCCCGGTCATCAACTACTTCACGCCGGGACGCGAGACCCCCGTGTTCGAGAAGAACGGCTGCACGTTTGGGATCATCATCTGTGCCGATGGCGGTTACCCCGAGCCCGCTCGGATCCTGGCGATGAAGGGAGCGCGGATCATCTTCGCGCCGCATTACAACTACATCGGCAAGGAGACCCTTATCGACCACTACGTGCATGTGCGCAGCGACCACATCGCCCGCGCCGTAGAAAACGGCGTCTACTTCGTGCGCGGCAACAACGTGGAGCGGGGCCACCAGGCGAGCCTCGAAAGCGAAGGGGTGGGCTACGGGGACAGCTACATCCTCGACCCCAACGGCCAGATTGTCGCGGCGGCAAATCTCCACGCCCAGACCCTGATCTCGACCGACATCGATCTGGAACGCAAGCACTATGGACGGCCCAACAAGGCCGCCCGTTCCGCGAAGGTGTTCTGGGAGCAACTTCGCGATGCCGCCCTGGCCGACGAGAGGTGAGGCCAAAACCATGAATCCCCGTCACCTCACCGCCCTGGCCCTCTGCCGGCATCTTGTCCTATCGCTCTTGCTGATCGCCGCCAGCCGCGCCGCCGAGCTCCCCTTCGCCACCCCTGCCGACCTCCTGGCCTGGAAGACCCCGGATGGCAAATGGGCCGTCAAGGAGGGGGCCTTGACCCAGTCCGACGAACAGCAACGGGGCACCATCGCCTGGCTCGCCAAGCCAGCCTACGGCGATCTGGACCTGTCGGTGGAGTTCTTCGTTCAGCCCAAAGGCTCTGGCGTGCGCGCGGCTGGAGTTGTTTTCCACGCTGCCGACCAGGACAACTACGCCTACCTCCATTTCGACACGAGGAACCACAACATCCTCTGGGTCCGCCTGAACCCCGCTGGCAAGGGCAAGGACGTCCGCCGCCATCCCCATCCGCCACTCACGGCCAACCGTTGGCACACGGCGCGACTGGTGGTGAAGGGCATGACGCAGACCCTCCATCTCGATGGCAAGCCGCTCTTCACCGAGTCAGACGATGCCCTGCCCACCGGGCATGTCGGCCTGCGCACTGGCCAGGGACGCGTCACTTTCCGCAAGCTCTCCGTTACCGGCACCCCCGTGCAGCCTGAGCGTGAGTTTGTCATCCGTCCTCCCCTCTTCGGCACTGTCTGCCGCGATGCCGGCGCTGGCGCCTACGAGGCCTTCCCCGATCTCTGCCGGACCAAAACCGGTGAGTTGCTGTGTGTGTTCTACGCTGGCTACGGGCACGTCAGTGTCCCTAACGAGCGCCTCCCCAAAGGCGCGCGCATCGCCCTCTGCCGCTCCCGCGACGACGGCAAGACTTGGTCCCCCGCCGAAACCGTGGTCGACACCCCCATCGACGACCGCGACGCCTCCATCATCGCCCTGCCCAGCGGCGATCTCTTGGTCACCTTCATGACCTACGATCCCAAGCGAAAGAGCGGCACCCATCAAGTCTACTCCGTCCGCTCCGCCAACAACGGCAGGACCTGGAGCCAACCCATTCCCCTGCCCACCCCCTTCACCCA
>JABGQJ010000760.1 GCA_018648945.1 Victivallales bacterium | reverse complement strand
TGGTCAGTGTCTTGCCCGCCGCGCCCATCCAGTAGTATGCCATGGTGGCGTTTCTGGCGATGTTGGCCGTCCTCAGGTCAAACGCGACATAGACGCTCTTCATCCCGTCGAAGCCGCTTAGCGTGATCCCCATCCCCGGGAAGAGCTTGGCCTCCTCACGCACCTTCACCACCTGCTCGCCGTTCTCCATCACAAAGCTGACCGCCTCCGAGGAGCCGGTCTTGGCGAACTGAACGGCAAAATCCCCCTTGAACTCCTCGATCGGGGTCGGCGCGATGGGCCCGGCATGTGCCAGCCCGGAGCAGAAAGCCCCAGCCAGCAGAGCGCAGAGGACCGCGATTGACGTTCTTTGCATGGGTGACGCTCACAGCCAGAGGGGTGAAGGGAAGACTCGTTCCGGTCTCTCACGGGCGGCGGACCTACGGTGGTTCCGCGCCGCCAAAGCGGACCCTAGCCCATCTGCCTGCTCGGTCAAGATGCTTGTCCACAGATCCATCGTTTCTCCCGGTCATTGTCAGGACTGGCAATGAGGCGGAGTTGGATCAACGACCACTTGCGGATACGTTGTGGAATCCTGCAGCCACCCAACGGAGAACGTCCCGTGCACCACGCCGCTCTTCTTGTCCTCTTCGCCCCCTGTCTCTTTGCCGCCGATCTCCTGAGGAACCCGAGTTTCGAGGAGGCCAAGGACGGTCGTCCCGTGGCCTGGACCACCGGGCACAAGTGGTTTGCGAAACCCAAGGGCAGCGGCCTGGCCAAGGTGGAACTGGACACCACGCTCTGCCAAGGACCGGGGCGCAGTTGCCTGCGTATCACCGGCAGCAAGAACCGGGGCATCGCCCAGCAAGCACTCGTCGCCAGACCCGAGTGGGGCAAACGCTTGCGGCTCTCCGGCTGGATGCGTCTCCAGGACACCGGCACCGCCTGCGCGCGGATCGATGTGGAGTGTCGCGACAAGGCGGGCAAGTACCTCGGCGGCTTTGCCTCGCTGGTCACCGACTGGCGACAGAGCACAGCGGATTGGCAACGCTACGAAAAGGTCTTCGAGCTACCCGAGGACGCACACATGGTCCGGGTGCACTGCTCGTCCGACCGGGCGAACTCCGGCATCATGTGGTTCGACAACCTCGCGCTCGAGCCCGTTGCCCCCCCAGCCAAGCCAGCAGTAGCCGCTGCACCCAAAGCCACCCGCGCCGTCGAACCCCTCATCCCCCTCGATGATTTCGAGGACGAGGACATCAACTGGAGCGGCAATGCCTGGGGAGGCGCGAAACGTCCGGTCCTCTCCCTGCAGCAAGGTGACGCCCCTTCGGGCAAGCAGTTCCTCAGCATCGACTGCCCCTCCGGCAAAGGCAACATGATCGACCGCGTCTGGACCCACCAGGGCGACTGGGACGCCATCTCCGTGTGGGTGCGCCGCGTGTCCGGCAAGGGTGGCGTCACGCTGTACGCCATCTGTGGGCGCGTCGCCTTCCACGCCAAGTGGATGAACCCCACCAAGGACTGGCAGCGATTCACTGTCCGAGTGGAGGACTTCCGCTACGGCTGGGGCGCCAAGGACGACCGCGAGAAGATATTCGACCGCAGCAAGGTCAGCAAGGTCTCCTTCGGCCACGATGACGTGCTCGCCTTCGACATTGATCAGCTCGCTCTGGACCTGGATGACGGGCTGGCCCTCACCCGCGCCTTCTGCGACACCCGCGCCAATCTCTTTGCCCCCGGTGAGAAGCCCCTGATCCACGCCCAAATCCTCAATGCCGGGCGCACTCCAGCCACCGCCGAGCTCCAGTTCGACCTTCTGGACGCCGACGGCCAACGCGTGAGCCAAGTCCAGCGCACCCTCGAACTCCCCCCGCGCCAACGCGCCATGCAGCAGGCCACGCTCCCCGCCCTGCCCACCGGCTACTCCTCCGCCCGCGTGCGGCTCCTGCACAAGGGCCTGCCCGTGGGCAACCGATCCGTGGGGCTCTGCGCACTGCCTCCCCCCAGCCCTGCCGGCAAGCCATTTATGGGAGCGTCCGGTTTCGGCATGGGCAGGAGCAACGCCGATGTGGGTGGACGGCTCGGCGTCCGCGCCGCCGAAATCATGTTTACCTGGGCCCTGATTGAGCCAGAACCGGGCGTATTCCGGTTCGAGGGAGCAGACAAGGCACTCGACGCCTTCGAGAAACAGGGCATGGAAACAACGGGCATGATTCTGCTCAGCACCGACCGCATCCCAAAGTGGGCCCGCGTCGCTAAGCCCGATCCGCGCGGGGCCACCCTCGCCCGCTCCCCCAAGGAATTCGCCCGCTTCCTTGAGGCGCTCGGGGAACGCTTCGGTTCGCGCATTCACCGCTGGTCCTACGCCTGTGAGATCAACCTCCTTGCCCATCGGCTGGCACGCGGCACCGAGGAGTATGTGGAGCTGGTCGACGCTGGCACCAAGGCCCTGCGCAAGACCGTCCCCAACGCCATCATCGGCGGCGTCGGCGTGAGCGGCGGCGATGGCCGGCAAAGCCCGCGCTTCCCCGTGGCCAGCAAACTCTGGCAACGCCTGGGAGACGATCTCGACGGCATGTTCTTCGATGCCTACGCCTCGCCCCGCTACTACGGCGCTGGCTTGCGCGTGGTCGAGCCCGAGGAGAGCGATCTGGTCGGGGTCCTCCAGAGTGCCCTGGCTCTGGTGCGCACCAAGGGCCAGGACAAGCGCATCTCCATCGAGGAGAAAGGCTGGGCCATCGACCGTCGCCTGCCCGTGGATGATCCCGCCGCCATGGCCATGGCAGCCTGCCTCGCCCGGTCCTACCTCCTGGCCCGCTCCGTCGACGAGGTCGAACACTACATGTGGTTTCAACTCGACACCGGCTGGGGCGAGGGCGGCTACAGCTACAGCCTCTTCGCACGCGAGTTCGACCGTCTCAACCCCCGTCCCAGCGTCGCTGCCTACGCCACCGTCGCCCGCTTCCTGGCCGGTGCGGAGAACCCCCAGCGAATCGCCCTCCACCGGGATCTATACGCCCTCGTCCTTCAGGTTGGCACCGGCAGTCGCGCCGCCCTTTGGACTCCCCTCGCCTCCCCGGTTCGCCTCCGGGTGGAACTGCCCAAGGCAACTCGCGCCACCACCTTCCTCGGCGCATCCTACCGTCTGCCGGATGCCACCGAGGGCCTGCCCCTATCCCGCCACCCCATCTACTTGGATCTTCCCGGGACCAGTGCCAACGCCCTAGCCGCCCAACTGGCATCCGGTCGTTTCGCCCTGCCCTGTGCCCAACTCACCGGGGCCCTCGTCTCGACCCGCCAGTTGGAGGTCCGCGTCCGCAACCTGCTCTCCGCGCCATTGGTCGGCGACCTACGCGTCGAGCCCCCCGCAGGCTGGCAACTCGCCCAGCCCACCCACGCCGTCCGAGTACCGGCTGGTGGCACCAAGAGCATCATGGCCGACCTCACCACCGCGCCGCGCCCGCTCGCTCTCCGCCCCGGCGCCTTCTCGCTGACTCTCGATGCCGGCCAGACCGGCCGCATCCGCCACACCGTCGAGCCCACCATCCATCGCGTGCCCCATCTGACCCAGCCGCCCACGGTCGATGGCGACCTCGCGGAATTCACCAAGGTCCCAATCATCCGGCTCGCCGACCACACCTATCTCGATCCTCCCGACGCCCCCTCCGCCAAGCTCTGGACCGGCATCGATGACCTCTCGGCCGAGTTCCGCCTCGCCTGGAGCACAACGGGCCTCCACTTCGCCGCCCGTGTTCGGGACGACATC
>JABGQJ010000076.1:10444-17860 GCA_018648945.1 Victivallales bacterium | reverse complement strand
GAGAACGCCTGTGCGGAGAGGGTGAACGGAATACTCAAGCAGGAGTATGGTCTGCGCATGACCTTCAGGGATATCCACCAGGCCCGGATGGCAGTGGAAGACGCCATTCGGCTCTACAACTACGGAAGACCGCATATGAGCCTGGACTTCCGCGTCCCCGCAGATGTGCACGGGAAGGTCGTCTGAGGTGGGTGGGGATGGGGATTCAACAGCAATTGACAGCATCTGAAAGTAACAACTTTTCGTCAGGACGAGACATTTGGTTGCGGCCAACGGCCGCTCTATGGGTTTCGTGGCTACTGATCCCCAGCGATTACGGGAAGGGCTTGGGAATCCAAACGATATCGGGGTTCTTCCTGTGCTTCGGCGAAACGGGAGGCCTGTGGTAGACACTGCCCACGGCAGTTGCCTTACCGCCGTCGTCGCGGAAGTCGCTGGCGATGCTGTAGGTACCCCAGGTCACATCGCCCCAGAGCTTGGGGACCTTGCCAGTGACATACCGAAATGGCTTGCCATCGAAGGGGTCCTTGGGCACGGCTTCCAGATAGCGGGGCACGAGATCGGCCAGTCTTGCAGGAGGTCTGCCGGTGTCGTTCTCATAGGCCTTCACCGCGAGGAAGAGAGTTGTGCCGCGCAGCAATGCGGTCCGCTCTGCGTGGCCCTGCACGACAGCAGGGAAGAGAACGGCCTGACTGACCGCAAACTCGAAGCCCCCGGGATCGCGGAACCGGATCCATGCGGCGGCATAGGCTTTCCGGTTGCTCTGCCCCTTGAGCCATGCCAGCCGCTTGGCAGTCTCGGGACGGTACGGTGCTGCGGCCCAGCTTGCTAGTTGGCCACTGAAGGCGACGATATTCCGCCGGGTGCCAGCGGGCGTGCCGCCAGCGAGGTACGTGAACCCGAGACGCTTGAGGCAGTAACTCGTAGCCTGCCCGGTCCCCATCTGCCATGCCTTGGCCACGAACTTCGGGTCCCAGTGCATGTCCGACCAAGCCAGTGTGTGCGGCAGTACGTTCCGGATGGCTTCAGCGGGGGAGTCGGCTTGGCGACCGACTTCCAGCAGTTCTCTCGACACCTTGCGCAGCAGCGGCGACGGTATGCGGTTGCGCGCAGCGATTCGCCAGATCTCGATCAGAGCGATCGAGGTGGTCACTTGGGCAGTGGACTGGTGGATCGTCGTGCCGCCGCGAGTGAGCATGTTCGACAGACGAATGATGGTCAGCAGTTCGCCAAATGCTCCCGCATAGTCGCCCCCTCCCTCCTTCCGGTAGGCTGACAGAGTCAGGGCGCGTCGAAGATCACGGACGCGCTGGGGTGCCTCGTCCAAAGGCGCAGACGGGTCAACATGGCTGGGAACACGCGCGCCGGGCATGATGGCGACGCGTCGCGCCAGCCGCAGGTTGGGTTCGACGGCATCCAGGGCCCGCCTCACTTGGGCGGATGTCCTGGCATCCCAAAGACCGCCCTGGCCGAACGGATCGGGAGGCATCTTGGGCCAGGGGATCTCGCGCAAGCGATGGGTCCAGTCGGAGACCGCGACGGCATCATATGTCTCGGGCAAATCCCCCGCCGACAGCAGGAGCCGGTACGGGGAGTCCGGCCCGAACTCATCGATGCTGACGATGGGGCGCAGGGGCGCCGTGCGCGCGCCCGGCACGGGCTCGACCCACGGCAGCCGATTGGCGTTCATCACCCCGATCAACAACACGATGATCGACCATATGCTCACCATCTACTCATCCTCCCGTGTGGGTTGGCAGGCCTCTGCGAAGAACAGTGGCCTGCGGCGACGCGGACGGCAAATGGCGAGCACGGGGAAAGGGAATGGACGGCATGGACGACATGGACGGGCATGGACGATGGACGGCATGGACGATGGCTGGGGCGCCACGAATCTCTCGAAGGGGAAGGTCCCTCCTCGCGCGCCAGCGCACCTCGGTGGAATTCGTGGGACTCGTGGCTATTTCTCCTCCGTCCACAGCTTCCGCGCGAGGCGGAAGTTGGCATCGGCGACCATCTGACCGAGGGCGGGGGTGGCACGGACGCTGACGATGGGGGTGGCTTCGTAGCCGCCACGGCGGAAGGCTTCGTAGGTGGGGATGTAGCCGACCCAGTCGTTGGCCAGTTCCGCGATGAAGGTATAGGGGAAGGGCGACCATTTCTTGATCTCCAGCCCCCACTCCACGAAGTACTCGCCGGGCGCGCCGCAGATCACGGCATCGCCGATACGCAAGGCCTGGACTTCGCGCGGGTCGCGACCGTCGGGATCGTGCTGGTCGATCATGCTCAGCAGGCGCTTGTCCACCGCGCTACTGAGCCCCTGGCTCTCCCCTGCCCGAGCCTGGGCGACGCGATCGGCGACGAGGTCGTCGAGGGGGAAGCGCGGGACATCGAGGATCTCCTGGGCAGCATCCGCCACTTGGCTGGTGGAGGGCAGGGCCTTCTCGATGATCGTGATGGCCTTGCCACCAAGGGCGCGACCGATCTGCTCGGACTTCCAAACGCCCTTGGTGGGCCAGGGCCATTTCTTGCCGTAGGGGCTGTGGTTGATGTTGCCGCAGGCGCCCTGGACGTAGAGCACGATCACGTCCGGGCCGTAGACGCCGCGCAGGACGTTGGTCATGACGGCGGGGAAGTCGGCGCTGATCTTGTTGCCGCCAGTGACGTCGATGTGGATCGAGTAGTTGACGATCACAGCGAAGGGCATGGCCTGGGGGGATTCCCGGAAGGCGATGACGCCCAAATCGGGGTCGGTGGGCCCGGCCACGCCGACGACATTGTCGCCACGCATGCCGAACTGCTCGCTGGCGTCGTCGTAGCGGAAGCGGCGGTTGAAAGCCAGACCCTCCTCGTGGTCGCGGCCGAGGCAGATGCAGGCGGGTCGGGGTTTGGCAGCGGCCGCGATGGCGGTATCGGCAATGCGGTCGGGCAACCCCGCCATGTACTCCTCGTTGCGCTTGATCGGGCGGTTGGCGCGGAGTTCCGGACCGGTGTGGGTGTGGGTGGCGCAGATCATGACCCGGTCGCCGGAAATGCCGGTCTCGGCTGCCACCCGGGCGCGGACAGGGACGCTGATCTCCTCGGTGATGGCGAGGAGATCACAGGCAATGAGAGCAATGCGGCCCGCACCCTCGCCCACAACAATGGCCTTGGCCATGAGGTCGGAGATGACGCCATCGGAGACACGGGGACTGAAGTACCCGGCCAGTTCCGTCCCCAGCGGCGGGGAGATGACGGTTTCGGCGGCACCGACGGGGAGCAGAGCGGGGGATTCCATGGCCGTTTCCTCAGTAGCGTGTGGAAGGGGAGAAGGGGGGAATGATGGAATGATGGAATGAATGGAGCGGGGAAATGGGGGAGGCAACCTGTCCGATCCGACCGATCCGACCGATTCGTCCGATCATCGCCCATCATCCCAACATCCCAACACTCCACTATTCCAGAACAAAAAGATCGGCGGCGTACGGGGCGAGCTTCCGTTCGACCTGCTGGTTGCCGAGCACGACGGACACGGTTTTCTCGGTCTTGGCGAAGTTTAGGAGCATGACGAGCGTGCGGCCATCCTTGGCAAAGGCGGCCCAGTCATGGGCGTTGAGTCCCTCGACCTTCACGCGGTCGTCGCAGCGCTGTTCGCGGATGAAGAACGCCTCGTACTTGGCGATCAGCTCGGCAGCTTCGCTGGTGGCGTAGAACGCGCCGCCGTCCATCGGCGGTAGGTACCAGATCAGGCAGCCATTGCCGCCGCTCTTGGCGAACTGGCGAAGCAGGCGGTTGCGCCAGATCTCGTAGCGCGGGGTGGGACGGGCATCGCTGGAATCGGAGAGGTACCACATCTCGCCCCCCATGAAGGGCACGTCGCCGAGAGCCGCAACCGTGTCGGCGATGCTCTTGGCGCCACCCCCATAGCCGCCGATGGCGAAGTCGAGGTGCGGTGCCATGCGCGCCCAGTCCACACCATAGTGTTCCTTGGTGCGCTTGGATTGGTACCCGGAGTAGAGCGAAAACTCGATGGGATGCGGGCTCTTGCGGAGCATGGCGCGGAGCTTGCCCGCCATCTCAGCATTCTGCGTGCAGCGGAAATCGACCCACTGGTCCCGATGTTCGGCGAGGAGAGTCTTGGTGTCGACCGTTGCGTCGGCCGGCAGCTTGGCCCACACCCGGAAGGCGGCCAGGCAACGGGGACAGACGCAGAAGGTGGGAGGATCGACCACGGGTTGCTCCAGATCCCAGTTGGCCCCGGCGTAGTCACCCTTGGAGACAGCGGAGAGCAGCCCCTTCTCCACCTCGGCCAACATGGCTTCCCCTTCGCTCAGCATGTAGGTGGGACAGGCAATGTGGCGCTCGGGCTTGCCGTCGAAGCCTTGGGCCACCACCTCGGGGTGTTCCTCGGCGAAATCGCGGTGGCTGGCCGGAATGCTCCAGGCGTGCCAACTGATGCTCAAGATCACCTTGTGCCCGCGCGGCGCGAGGTGGGGGATCACCCCGTTGGCGGTCTTGCCATAGGTCCAGGTGATGCCCGAGCGATAGCAGTTCTCCGCGTAGGCTTTCTCGACCTCGGGGTTGGAGAAGCGGGGGCCGTAGTAGCAGGGGGCAATCCGGGCGCGCCTGGGCCGGACATCCCGCAATTTCGGCAGAATGCGGACGATGCCCCGGCGGGGCCAGCTCAGCACACTCCCGCCCGAAGCGTAGGCGTAGGTGTAGAGCGGCAGGTCTTCCTTGGGCTGTCTGCGACCGTTGTCCTTCAGCAGCATCCCCACGAAGGGCCTAGCCTCGGGGGAGCCTAGGCGCTCGCATTTCACGTCCAACTCCAGGATGTAGCGCGCGCCTTCCTCGACTGGCGTAAACTCCTTCTCGTCCACCCAGCATGCCTGTTGGCGATGCGTCTGATCTGGCTTGGCGATCACCTTGTAGCAGTTCGAGCCATCCGGACCCTCGGGGACGAACTTGCGCTTCCAGGTGGGTTCGTCGAAGGTCCCCATCTTCAGCAAGTTCACGTCCGAGCCTTCGCGACGGAACACGATGTTGTCCACCCAGAAGGTGCCGACATAGCCCCGCTTCTGCCATTTGATGACCAGGGGGTGGACGTCCTTCGCTCCGGGAGGCGCGGTGACCGTCGTCTTCAGGTGGGTCCAGTCGCGGGTGCCGCCCGCAGTGAGGGCCGGCTGGTAGGTGAGGGTCGCGTTTCCGTCGCCCCAGCGCAAGGAGAGCTCCATGCCGCGCCCAGGGAACGAGCTGAGATCCAGGTACTGGCGACGGATCTTGCCACCCGCCGCCCGAATCGTCTCCCCCTTGCCCATCTTCAGCCCCTCGGCCCCAAAGGGGTCAAGCGCGGTGGCGGCCAATCTGGCGGGCGTCTCGACGACCAATTGGTAGTCGGGCAGAAGCAGCTCCGGAGCGCTGGGCAGGTAGGCGCGGAGCAGTTGGCTGCTGCCACGCGGGACCAGAAAGCGACTGGATTTGGGGAAGATCGCCGGGGCGGTTGGCTCCACGAAGATGGCCGCCACGGCGAGGCAGCGGGGTGCGCCCCGTTTGCTCCAGAATCCCCTGCTGCTTGCCGGTGCAAGTGGCCACTTGGCATTCGGCATTGCGGTCTGCCAGGCGTTGTCCGGCGCGGCATCAGTCGTCCGCCAGCGGAGCGGCAGCAAGCGTCCGTCAGCACCGACGGACACCTGGAGCGACGGTTTGGCGGTGGTGCCCGTGCCCTCGATGGCCAGGACATTCACGCCCCCCGCCAGATGCAGCAGGGCACCGTTGTCCTGCAAGGGAACGGGTTCGCCGTTCAGGAGGAAGCGGGCATTGGCGCCCTTGACACTCAGCTTCAAGCTGGCAACCCCAGCCGCGAGGACGCGCACGATGGGGGCGGACTCGGCCAGGATCGTCTTGCCCTGGCGTAGGCGATAGACCAGTCTGTAGCTTCCCGCTGCCAACGCTTCGGGCGGGGGTACCAGCTCGACCTGCAGGTTGCCCTGGCCAGCCTTGACTTGGCGGGCCACGGTCTTGCCGGTCCGGATCTCGGCCTCCAGAGTTGCTTGGGATCGAGACTGGGCGGAGAGCGATTCGCCCTGGCCGGCCTGCGCGAGCGAGACCGATCCCACTGCGGGTCCCTTCTCCGCGAACCGAAGCACGCCAAACTGGTCGGGCTGGTGGAACGCACCGCGCAGCCCGCTCCAACTGCTGTACTCCTTGGCCTGGGGCCGGTGGCGGGTCACATTCCAGCGCCACTCCCCCTCCGGCCTGCCGCCCAACGCAGCGAGAGGAATGGCCATCTCGACGATGTAGGAGGTCTTGGTGCGACTCGTCTTGCCCTGCCAGTCGCAGTTCCAGGACTTGTCCGTCCCGCGCCCCTCGTAGGTGCCAGTGGCCGAATTGGCGGCGAAGTGCACATACGGTTGCCCACGCGGCTGGAGGAAGAGCTCAACGCAGTCGTTGCTGAAGACCGAGGCGTCACGCCCAACCGCATCGGCTCTGACCTTGTGCAGCATGTTCAGCACCGGGTCAAGCAATGGCTCGTTGGCCTCGATCCCGACGTAGAGGTGAGACGCACTCCAACTCAACCGCACGATGGTTTGCTCGGCCGGGAAGCCGTCGCCGGTGGCCGACAGGAAATGGCTGGAGGCAACCGCCGCCCGCCAGCAGGGATCATCCAGCTTGCCGTCGATGACAGGCGGCTGAGCCGTCCGGTAGGCAGTGAGAAGCGGGGTGCCCATCAGGCATGGGGCAAGACAGACAAGGGATAGGAACGCGAGACGTCGCATGGGATTCTCCTGATCAAACCGTGCTGAGATCGTCACCATACCGCGCGATCCGGGCAATGCACTCCAGATCGGCGCTGTCGCGCCTCTTGATTCATCTCACGCTCACGCTACGGTCGTGGGAGGACACTGAGCATCTTCGGAGCATCGTCGATGAAGCTGAAGATTGACATGAGCGCGGCGGCCGTCACCAGACGACTAGAGCAGGTGGAGCAACTCCGTCGCCTCTGCCTTGCTCTCGCCGACAGCAGTGCAGGCAGGGAGATCCGCGCCCGCTGCAAGGACAACCCAACCGTGCAGCGCACAGACCGGGCCATCGGGCACTGAGCTCAGGCGCGGCTTCCCTGGGTCGCCGGGCCTTCCAGTGAACTGCCTATGCCATGAACACGCATGTAGCGTGCGGGGTTTGGTCCTGGCAGCATCGCCTGCTCGGTCGCCGCTGAACCACTGGCGGCTGACCTGTTCCCGGGGCAAAGCGAAGCCCGCCGCCACGCACCAGAGGTGCAGAATTCCACAGCCTGGGGCAAAGCGAAGCGACGCCCCAGGTAGGTCAGCAGGTGAATGCAGGCTGAAGGTCTGCAACCGACCTCACGTCAGATGGCGCCCCCCGAAGATGCCAATCAGGCGATTGGCGTTCCCAGGCACCAGTCGCCATGCCCATGTC
>JABGQJ010000076.1:1420-10345 GCA_018648945.1 Victivallales bacterium | reverse complement strand
CTCGACGCAGTACATGATGGCCTTGGTCACGTCCTCGGGGGTGCAGCCTCGGGCCATGGGGACCTGTGCCTCGTAGAAGCGGCGGACCTCGTCGATGGTGGTCGCACCGGGTACCTTGCCGGTCTGCAAATACTGCACGAAAAGGCCACGCTCAGGATTGCTCCAGAGGGGACCGTCGAAGTAGTTGCCAGGGCAGATGGAGTTGACCTTGATCCCGTCGGCGACGAGTTCCTTGGCAAAGCTCTGGGTGAGGCCGATAGTGCCGAACTTGCTGCCTGCGTAGGCCCCGTTCTTGTTGCTGCCCACGAGGCCTGACTTGGAGTTGATCTGAACGATATCGCACCAGTCGCCGCCGGCGGCGGTCTGCGCGGCCAGGACGGGAGCGATATGCTTGGTGCAGAGGAAGTAGCCGGAGTAGTTGACGCTGGTGACGAATTCCCAGTCCTTGAGCGTCATCTCCTTCACAGAGCCGGCCTTGAGCACCCCCGCATTGGCCACAAAGACATCCAGCCCGCCGAATTCGCGGACCACCTGTGCGGCCATGGCGGCGACGGATTCCTCATTGGCGATGTTCACGGCGACGGCGATGGCGCGGTCGGCCCCGAATCGGGCATTGAGTTCATCGGCAGTGGTCTGAGCCCCCTCCACATTGAGGTCGGCGACGACGATGTGGGCGCCATTGGCGGCGAGTTCCTGGGCGATGCCGAGGCCAAAGCCCTGGGCGGCGCCGGTGACCACGCAGACGCGATTCGCGAGACGGGCGTTACCCGCACCGGTGGAGGCGATCTTGCGGCGGTAGGATTCCACTTCCCAGTTCTCGATGAAGCCCCATTCCTCGTCGGCGAGGAAACGGGGGCCACCGAAGGCCTCGGTCAATTGCAGCACGAGGCCGGCATCCTTGGCGGCGGTGGCGGCGGCACGGGCGTCCTTCAGCGTGGCACCAGCGCAGTAGACGGCCTTGCCGGGCGTGGCCAGCACCTTCGGCTGGTAGCTGCGCACCTCTGCGAAGGCGGCGATGCCCTCGGCGGCGAAGTCGCCCGCATAGGAGAAGGACTTGGCGTAGACGATGTGGTCGGGCGAGAGGGGGCCGGGAGAAATGGCGAAGGCATCCTGCACGGCGACGATGGCACGCTGACCGTCTTCGGCAAGCAGACTGCGCAGGGCCGGGGCCTCGGCCATGACTGTCTCGGCATCCGCCGGGACCTCAAGCAAGTCGGTGATGACGTTGGCCTCGGCATAGACCGCCTCAAGCGTGGCCGTCATGCCACCATAGATCTCCTCGATCTCTTCGAGCGTATCGGCCCCCACGAAAACGCCATGGTTGCCGAGGAAGAAGACCTTCGGCTGCGAACCACGCTCGGCCTTGGCTGCGTCGAGGCGCTCCTTGACCACGGTCGAGAGCGTATAGCCCGGGTCGGTATACTCGATCCAGAGGGCATCCGGGAAGAGCTTGGCCACAGCCTTGGCCCCATTGCGGGCGCAGGTCATGCCGTTGACAAGGGTCGGGTGGAGATGGATCACGTAGGCGTACTCGACCACGTCGTGCACCGGGGCCTCGACGGAGGCGCGGCCAGAGCCAGCGGGCTCGACGGCGGCGGCCATCAGCGCCTTTACCTTGGCCTCGCGCTCCCAGGGGCACTCGGGCATGGCTTCGGAAAACACGCGCTGCAACGCCGCGCGCCGGACCTTGACAAACTGGTCCTCCTGGATCGTGGCCAACGTGGTGCCGCTGGGTTTGATGTAGAGGAATTCATCGTTCTTGAAGGAGGTGTTGCCACCGCCCAGGAACACGTAGCCGCCTTTGGTTCCGTATTCACGAGACGCGGCGGCGAGATTGGCTACTTCCAGCATGGTTCAGGCCCTAGTGGGTGGGAGTTCGGGAGCATCCGAGAATCTAGCCATCCACCCCCCCGACAGCAAGCCGACGAACGCCCCGCCTGGCCAATCTTGCAGGCCCTGGCCGGCAACCGTGCAAGGCTGTCGCCCAAAGAGAGCTTGCCCCTCTCGATCTCCTCGGCCGAGGCGATCCCGTGCAGAATGCCCTCTGCCCCCCCCCGCTATCCCATGCATCATCGAGCGCTGCCCCGGATGGGGGAGACGAATCTGCAATGCACGCCAGACCACAGACCACTTCCCACTTGACACTCTCCGCCTCGCCATATAGTTTATGGTGAGGAAGTTCCACACTCTGCACCTGGCGGAACAGATTTCCCATGCCGCACCATGGCCCAGCCCCCCCCCAACCGAATCCCCCCCACCACGGGACGCCCCCTGGCGGAACTCCTGTAGCAGACGTACCCCGGAGCTAGAGAATCATGCCCTATGAGATTGAGTACGACCCAGCCACCTCATGCATGATGTGTGGGTTGACCGGCAACGTGGGCCAGGATCTCATCATGGAGTTCGCTTCAGCCCTGGCCCCCCTCATGGAGGAACACCGCTGCACGCGGGTCCTGAACGATTTCAGAGGAGCGGATCTCTCTGTCTCCTACTTCGACATATACAAGATACCGAAACTGCCGTCGGTGCTCAAGATGACCAGATTGACTAGGCGGGCCCTCTTGCTTGACGAACTACCGGCCGAGATCTCGTCGTACGAGGACATGTCGGTGAACCAGGGCCAGTTTGTGAAGGCGTTTACCGATCTCGGCGAGGCCATTTCATGGCTGACGGGTGATATCTTCGACGTCTGATTCCATGACATGCCCTTCCCCCTGGAACACCGACGCCCTCCCCACCTCTGGCTGACTGGCCTGGGTCACTCGTGCGCTTCGTCGCGAGGATTAACCAGGCTGGAGAGAAGACCCAACAACTGGGCACCGGAGTGAGTGTTGAATGACCTGAAGGTGACAGTCTCTTCCCTGAAGTCGGTCCTCTCTGACCCGGGGAAGAACCTCTCCCTGGTTGGGGAAGCATGTTCCGTGGCGGAGGACGCGGGGGCACGAATGCTCTTCCTTCCCGAGCTGATGCTGACCGGGCACGGTGGCCACGCCAAGATGACGCAGAACGCGGAGAGCATTCCAGACGGACCTCTCAGTTCGGCCATCGTGGAACTGTCAGAACGGCACTCGCTCTGTATCTGCGTTGGCCTTGCGGAGCTCAAGAACAGCGTCGTCTACAACAGCCAGATGGTTGCCGACTGCGGTGCCTACTTGGGGCTGCAGAGGAAAATCAACCTGTCGGGAGACGAGTACTGCCACTTTGGTGCCGGGGATTCGGTCGAAGTGTTCGATATCGGGGATATCCGGTTCGGCATCACCATATGCTATGACAACCACTTCCCGGAGTTGGCCCTGATCCATAGCCTGAACCATGTGGATCTTGTGCTGGCGCCACATGCCGCGAGAACGGGGACGTGGCCTAGCGAGTTGACCGCGGAGTTCTGTGGGCGAAGAATCAAGGCTCAGCAGGATGGCTGGGAGAAAGTGCACCGGGCGCGGGCGTATGACCACAATGTGTATGTCCTGCTCTGCAATGCAGTCGGTCCGTCCACGGATGGGCTCGAGGGGGTGGTCGCCAACCATGCCGACTCGGTCATGGGGGTGGCGCCCAATGGCGAGGTCTTCCTGAGGACGGCCAAGACGGACTTCACGGACGAGATCGTGACGGTCGATCTGCTGGCGCACAAGAGAACCGTCAACCACGGCCCCTCGCGGAACCGACGGCTGGATACGGTCACGAGACTCCTCCAACAGGTAGCGGGGGCTACTCGAAGGTGACGTCCGCGATACCCCAGATGCCGAGCTGGGGAATGAGGACGCGGAGACCGTCTTCGAAGCGCTCGGTTTCGAGCGGGATGGACGGCGCGCCGGGGGCGTGCCAGACGACGCTCTTGACGGCCCGTTTGCCGAGCGCGGCATCGCGCAGCAGAATGGAGATCCACTTGAGCGGCGTGGGCTCGGGGCGCTTGGTGCGGTCGAGGAGGTGGATCACCAAGCGGTCCCCGGCCTTGCCGGCACCGATGCGGGGGAGGGCAACGATCCCCTCGGGGGCCCAGACGCGCAGCGGGGCGAAATCAGCGAGATCGGCAGCATCCACTTGGCCGATGGGAACCACCAACGTGTCGTCCTGGACAGTGGCCAGTACCTCTTGGTCGCCTGCCACCAACTGACCCACATCACAAGCAGTGATCACATACTGGAAACGGGCCAGGGACTCCCCACGCAGTGGCTGCTGGTAGTAGGCGTGGCCGACCGGCAGAAAGGTGAACGGCACCTGAGCGCGGAAGAGCATGGCACAGGCCTGGCGGACGAGGTGTTCCTGATAGTGATCCAGATCCACAATCACCCCCACGAGCGGCGCATTGGCCATACCGTCGAACAGCGCGCGGTTGGCGTGAACGAAGGAGAAGAGGTCACCGTACTGCTCGGGGGTCCCATAGTACCGCGGCCGGATGCCGGTGGCGTCGCTGCCCATGTACATATCCCACGGCACGATCATC
Organism: Victivallales bacterium; assembly: GCA_018648945.1. The sequence goes on along the minus strand of JABGQJ010000076.1, from coordinate 5,904 downwards.
AACTGGCCAAGGGCATAGCTGGCCGCGATCCCCTGCCGGGCCACACGCAGATCGGTGGGCTTGGGCACGAAGACCTGCCACTTGCCCAGGGCCTCCGCCGTACGGCAGGCCAGAGCCAGGTCCACCAACCCCATGTGCCAGGTCTCGCCCTGGAGGAAATCCACCAGATCCACCATGCAGTTCGTGCGTTGCCGGGGACGGTAGAGAGAGGAGTTGACAGAAAGCGGCAGGCGGCTGCCCTTCGCCTTGTCCAGTTCCTGCCGCAGCCGCCCGAAGAAGTCGCGCAGCGAGTGCCGCAGGAAATCGCCGAATTCGGCCTGGAGTGGCAGCGACCGGCGACGGGCCTGGTAGTCCGCCGCATCCTGCACGTTGTCGTGTTGGCGGAGGTACTCCCGGTAGTCGAAGATGCCCAGATCGGCAATCCCAAGTTCCTTCGCCTGCTCAGCGGTCAGGGCCTTGTTCAGGTAGTCGCGGAATCCTGCCGTACACTGGGGGCAGAAGCAGGAAGCACTCCAGCCAGCCGCCGATACGGCGAGGGACCAGTCGTCAAACTGGAGCACATCGGCCCCAGCATCCAGGGCGACTTGCGCTCGTTCGAGCGAGCGCGCCAGGAAGCGTGGGCGGTTGTGGCAGCCCCAGTACCAGGGACTCTTGGGGTTGAACGCGACCATCCACGGGGCTATCACGGGTTTGCCGTCGAAATCGAGCACGTGGGCCTCGGTCTCCGTCGTGCCGGGAATGGAGTTGATAGTGCCTTGGAACGTCTGGACGCCTTCCTTGCGGCAGGCCGCGACAAAGGCCGCGTCGTGCGCGTAGGACCAGACCAGATGGTCAGGACGAAAGGCCCGAATGGTCTCCAGCGAGTTCTTGTGTTTGCTGCGGCTGGAGAGCAACACATCGCCATGCCGGAACGGCGCCGGAGGCGGCGCAGGGACCGCAGCGGAGAAGAGGCCGGACTGCGTCCGCCGGTCACCCTCGAAGCGCTCCTGGATCTGCTCCGCAGTCAGCACTTGGTCGTAGAGTCGCACCGTGTCCAACAGCCCTCGGAAGGGGCGGATACCTTCCAGGTTGCCGACCGAGAGGGGGCCGTTGGGGGGAGCGGGATCGGGCACGTCGCGCCAAACCGCCACTTGCCGCAGCGGCGCACTGTCGGTCCCGTGATAGCAGGTGATGGTCTTGGCCTGCCCGTCGTGGACGACAGCCAGGAAATTCCACACGTTGGCCTGCACCGGTGGTTCTTCCCTCGGGGTACGCATATGGTGGTCGCGGACGGGGTCCCCGTGCCGGACGCCGCAACCGACGGACGCTCCCCCCAGATAGAGATCGAGACGATTCGACAGATAGAGGAGACGGGCCGGTGAATTACCCAACTCGGGCCGGAACCAGACACACGCGGTCAAGCTCTCCATCGCCGGCAGGTCCTCGCCAGGGAACAGGACCGCCCCGCCTGCCGGGATGCGATCCCCGCCCCCGCCGCGCCGCGCCGCGCGCGTATCGAGCCCCGGCCCGGGGTGCCCGACGCCGAAACGGATGCCTTCTCCCGGCGCAGGCTCGGCCAGCTCGCCCTCGCCACCAAGGCGGCCCGAATTTCGCAGATGGCGGCCAAACAGAAACTCCACCAGAGGCTTGGGCGGGGCAGCAAGCAGACAGGAACCGGTGAGGAGCCACAACAGCGTGGAGCATCGTCGCATGGGGGTATCCTCCGTCGGGGCGGAGCGGCTACTCGCCGCCAGTTGCCGCCGCCTTCTTGGGTTCGGGTGCCTGCCGCCGCTTCATGTTGCACAGTTCTCCGAACGCATCCTTGGTCTCGAGATGCTTCAGAAAGAACGCCTGCAACTCCTTGGTGGATGCCGTCAGGACAATCCGGTCCTCGATCTCTTCATGCCGGATGGCGTCGGGGGTTGCCGCGATGAGCTTCTTCAGCCAATCGGCCTCGGGAATGCTCATCTGCAATGTCGGCTTGATCTGCTTGACGTACATGAAGCTATGGGCCGGGAGTAGGTGGAACTGGTAGAACGCATTCTCCTTGAGGTCCGGTTCGCTCGGGAACAGGTCCAGGAACATCTTGCCTTTGATCCTCAGGAGATGGACGACGAACGTCCCCGGTTTCCCATCCTCGGCGGTGTAGACGAGCCGGTACTCCTTCTCGCCTTGCTTCGAGAACTCCCAGGTTTCCTTCGAGTCGTCTTCCGACCAACGGCCCACAAGGCCCGGACTGAAGATCAGATCCTCCGCCGTATACAGTGGGTGGAGCGACGGGATGCAGCCCATCAGCAGGGCCACGCAGAGCAAGGCCGCCAAGATGCCAAGCGTCTTCATGGTAATCTCCGTTGCTATCCTCTCACCGCCCGCTACCCGGACTGCAAGCGTGCCGCCAGGAAGAGCTTGAGCAGATCGAGCCTTCCTGAGACGGCACACATCGGCATGCCCAAAGCCTACTATCCGGGCTCAGTCCAGTGATGGCAAACGGGGGACGACGAGAAGCCCCCGAACCCGCTGCCGCGAGACTGTCATTCCGTCTCACGTCGCTGCGAGTGACAGCGGCACATTCTTGCCCTCGTCCATCGTCCATGTCGTCCATGTGCCGCAGGCAGGTCCATGTTGTCCATGACTTCCCCCGGCATGCCGTCGGTCACTCTGGCAACAGCGACAGTTCCAGAACTGCCTTTGCCCCACGAACGGTGAACTCCAGTACCCGGTAGATGGCCTCGCGAGAGGCGCGCAGGTGGGAATCCACAGACACGGCGTGGGCCGCGGGCACGCGGGCCGTCAGGCAGGCCCCATGAAACTGGACAGTCGCCCGCAGTTGGTCCCACACCAGACTGGCTTCCGACTCGCCGTCGCTGTGAAGACATGGCACCATGAAGGCGATCTCCTGCACGGCGGGCGCAATCTCGGCCTCGATGGATAGGTGTCCGGGGGTCAGCCGGAAGCGTTGCCGAACGGTAACGGGGGTGTCCCCCGCGAGAACATGCTGCAATTCCCACTCGGCCATGCCAGGCGAGATGTGCTGGTGGACCAACTCCACCTCCAACACGCGGTCGGCACAATCCGCGAGCCACTGCCAGTTGCCGCTGGCGTCCAGCCAGCCGGGGCCGATGGCAACGTTCCGACCGGTCGCGCACTCCCCGACGATGTATTTCGGCTGGGCAGCAATACTGAGCGAGCCGCCCAAGGGGGCCGGAACGCCAAGGCGATGGAACCGACCGACCCCCGTGGCATCGTGGCCCGGCTGCCCTTGTGTATCGAGCTGGACAAAGGTGTCTCCCACGGCAGCAAACAAGCGGCGGAAGGCGGGATCGAGATGCAGGATCGTGCCGCCGTCAGTCGGCCAGGCGTCCGCCACGGGGATGGCAGCATCGGCGACCAGGGAGGTCCGGGCCAGCAATGAGGCAGCCAGAAGGGAATACACGCCGTACTCGCCATAGCCAGTGTCCCGGCCAAACTTGGACGACGGAGGAAAGCGATTCTTCAGATTGCGGGGCGGGTCAAGGCCCACGAAGCTAGCGACCGCCTCAAGCGCCCGACCGGCAACGGCCCGGAAGGTGGCTGCTTTGCCGGGATCACGCGAGCGCCAACGGCGGGCCTCGAACTCACAGATGTAGGTCAGCATGGCCTCGTTGTGGACGAAGTGATTGGATCGCCCACCATAGGGCGCGTAGCCAAGGGGGGAAACCATCTGCAACGTGGCCAGCCCTGCCCGCGCCAACTGGCCCTGCACGATCTCCGCATGGTCCCCGTCGTACCCATAGTGAAGCAGCTCCGACAAGTTCTGCCGAACGCTCAGATCGTAGGTCATGGGATCGTTCGGGTCCCGGTACATGCCCAGGCCCGTGAACAGCGGCTGGCTGGCCGCGAGCATGGTCTCCAGCCATTGGGTGTCCGGCGTCTGCCCATGGCAGTGGCGGAGCCACTCGCCGACCGAGGCATAGATCTCGTAGTTGGTCAGTCGATGGCCACCCCGGAGCTTGCCAGTGCCAGTGTAGACGTTCCCAGGCTCGATGTCCGTGAGACTGGCCTGCCAGCGCGCGTGCTGCGCGGGATCCACGTGGGAGCGCAACTCTCGGAAGGCGACCTGAATCTCCTTCGAGACCAAGTCCAGAACCCCATGTGGGAGGCCACCGCCGGGGGTTCCCTTCCCTGCCTGGATCAGCCCGCAGAGCCGGTCCATCTGCTCGGCGACCATCGGCAGCAGATCCGCCCTCCCCCGGCGATTGATCAGGATGGCGGCAGGACAGACGAACCGCGCCGTGCAGCCGCCCGCCCAGCGATCACCAGCCTCGTAGGGATCACAATACGTCCCATCCGGAAGGAACCAGTTCGCAGCCGCTTCATCGACAATACGTGCCGCCAGATCCAAGTAGTCAAGCATGGTCCATCCCTCCCCCTTCCATTCCACTACCGCCCCAACCCGATCACGCGGACAAAGCTGATGACCGCATCCGACTGGGCCGCTCGAACCACAAAGTCATGCGCCATGTTGG